>NZ_BAPY01000006.1:0-8376 GCF_025994195.1 Asaia spathodeae NBRC 105894
GTCACGCAATGTCTGGGCGGGCTGGGACTACCATGTCACGAAGAAGGTCGAACGACGCTGCTTCAGCGATGCTGAGCTGACGCAGCTCGGTGCGACACCGTGGTCGAGCCGCATGCCCTCTGCACGCACGGCAGCCGCAATCATCAATATTGCTGCCTACACAGGTATGAGACTTGGTGAAATCTGCAACCTGCGATGCGCCGATATCGAGATGATCGAGGGTGTCGCCTGTTTCCAGATCCGCCCGGACAGCGAGAGCGGATGGTCCCCGAAGACACAGGCAGGCACACGCATCGTACCGATCCACCCTGAGCTGATTGCAAAGGGTATTCTGTCTTTCATGAAGCCCGATCAGGTCTGGTTGTTCCCGGATCTGGTCGTCACGAAAACCGGCGACCGTTCGGCAAGCTTCTCTCAGGCCTTCGCGCGTCTCAGAAGCAGAGCCGGACTCCCCAGGGAAGTCTGTTTCCACAGCTTTCGACACACAGTCTCAACCAAGCTGCGCAACACCGGGCATGAATTACGGGAGATCTGGATTGACCGTCTCCTTGGGCATGAAGCGACGCATCGCAGCCAGGGGACCATGAACTATACCTCCGCGATTGACGTCCCTAACCTCAGGCGTGTTGTCGAAGCGATCAGTTACGAGACGCTTGATCTAGCAATTCCCGAAAAGTGAGCGGAGACACATCTTTAGACATCAGTTCGTCCGCTTTCGCCTCTTCTCGAACATCAATGTGCAGCCGCGAGCTTCTCCGAAGCGGACATGGCTCAAAGCTTGCACGAATTGGTAACCGTCAATCCCGGGGCGGTTCAGTCTTATGAGACTGAAATGACGAGGGCCTGTGCAGCAAGTGGCCTAAAGGCACAGAGCCAGACGTGCTTGTCATTCGATCAACTTTGCGACCAATGATATCAAACTGACAGACCTTGGTTATGATTGAAGGACAATCGGTGGAGGAGGTCAATTCGAGTTCATTGGACGAATTTATCGTCTCCGAAATCTTGGCGGGCACGCTTCAGTTCTTTGTCAGCGCAGGCTCTTTGTCAGCGCCTCCTTGACGCTTAGGTATAGTGCAGATCTGAACGCCTCGTCCTGGTTGTGAAGCTTGTAGAGTTCCAACTCCTCTTTCCGGCGTTTTAGCATGACTTCTTTCATAATTTTCTCAAATGCCAAGTTGCGGCTGTAGGGATCAGAATTTTCATCAAATTTCTTTTCGAAATCGGGGTGGGCCTGAACACTTTCAACGATGTTGAGAAACTTGATCCGTTGTTCTTCCGGGGTGGCGCTCCAGCCTTGAAACCAACGTTCATTGAAGCTTCGGATGATCTCTTCCAACGGGTCTTCCTGCACCACTCCTTCGCGATAGCCGCGGGGGGTGGGGTTCTGTGGATCTAGCTCGGCTTCTGAAGTGTCCAGGCCGATGGTCTGGTTTAGCTTTGTCCGCTCTAGCCCATATGACGAAAGGTCAACGGCCTCGAGAAGATCATCCAACGCATCCTGATTCGGGTCCTTGATGTTTAGCTTCGGGACCAGGAACTTCAGGAACCAGAAGAGCTTCTCCCAAGCCTCCACTTCGAACGGCATTATTGCAGCCATCTGGCCGTAGATCTTCACGAACTGCTTCGCTTTGATCTTGAAGTCGATCTTATCCTGGTCTTCCAGTTCCAGGCCGGTGTTGAAACGTTCGGCAGCCACGTCAATCGTGGGGCTGAGTTTCTCGGAATCTTCGCCGTCAAAGAACCTTTCGCAGAATTCCTCTACCTCTGACCATTCGTAGACGCCGACATCATCCAAAGATGCTTTCAGCTCGTGTAAGACGTTCACGTCCGTCGCCTCGGATAGGGTCGTCACCGTGAAGAAGGGGTCGAAGGCAGCCTTGATGTCCTCGGTCGAGTTAAAGAAGTCGAGAACGAACAGATCCTCGGTCCGTTTGCCGAGCTTGGGGGAGGACCGGTTCAAACGGGACAGGGCCTGGACTGCCAGAACCAACTGCAGTTTTTTGTCGACATACATCGCACAGAGCTTCGGCTGGTCGAAACCGGTGAGATACTTGTTTGCGACGATCAGCAGGCGGAATTCATCCTTGTCAAACTCGCTGCGGGTCTTGTCCTCAGGTACGCCATTCATCTCGGTCTCGGTGTACTTGACCCCATCGACCTCCTTCTCGCCCGAGAAGGCAATCAGCGCCTTGAACGGGTTACCGCGCTTGGCAAGCTCTGCCTGTACGGCCTTGTAGTAGCGGATCGCCACCTCGATATTCTGAGTTACGATCATCCCTTTGCCTTTGCCGCGCAATTTCTTGGGGTTGACCACCTTGTCGATGAAATTCTCGACCATGATCTCGGCCTTGGTGTTGATCGTCTGCTGACTCCGCTCGACATAGGCGCGAAGCTTCTTCTGCGCCTTGGATGTATCGAACAGGGGATTGTCCTCAGTGGACTTCTGGATCTCGTAATAGCCCTTGTAGGTCGTGTAATTCGCCAACACGTCGAGGATGAAGCCCTCCTCGATCGCCTGCTTCATGCTGTACAGGTGGAACGGGCGGAAGCGGCCGTCCGGCTGCTGCTCACCGAACTTCTCCAGGGTGATCGGCTTTGGCGTCGCGGTGAAGGCAAAGTAGGACGCATTGCCGCGCATTTTGCGGGCCTGCATGGCCGCCACGATCTTGTCCTGCGCGTCATCTTCGTCTGGGTCGCCGCCCATTGCCTGATTCATCTTGTCACTGGCGATGCCGCTCTGGCCGCTATGCGCCTCATCGATGATCACTGCGAAACGCTTGTCTCTCAAATCCTCTATACCGTCGATGATGAAGGGGAATTTCTGGATGGTCGTGATAATGATCTTCTTGCCGTTCTCCAACGCTGTCTTGAGGTCCGAAGATTTCAGCGCCGGGGCCACGATATTCTTGACCTCGGAGAAATCCTTGATGTTGTCGCGCAGCTGCTTGTCCAGCAGGCGGCGGTCGGTCACGACGATCACGCTGTCGAACAGCGGGGCGTCCAGCGCCTTGGCGCCGGGCAAGCCTGGTTTCGCAGGGTAGGTCTCAATCAGCTGGTAGGCGGCCCAGGTGATACTGTTGGATTTTCCCGAGCCAGCAGAGTGCTGGATCAGGTATTTATGCCCTACACCCGTCTGAGCGGCGTGGGATAGCAGGTTTCGGACCACATTCAGCTGGTGATACCGTGGGAAGATCAGCGTCTTGTTCGCCAGCGGGTCGGTCTTCTTGCCCTCCAGCAGGACGAAATGCTGGATGATCCCGGCAAGGCTCTCCGGTTGCAGAACCTCTTCCCACAGATAGGCCGTCTTGTGGCCCTTCGGGTTCGGCGGGTTGCCCGCGCCCTCGTTGTGCCCCTTGTTGAACGGCAGGAAGAAGGTCGAGGCGCCCGCCAGCTTCGTCGCCATCCACACCTCGTCGGTGTCGGCGGTCATGTGGACCAGCACGCGGCCAAAGCGCAGCAGGGTCTGGTTTGCATCACGCTCACGATACTGCTTCTGGCCGTGGTAGCGGGCGGTCTGATGGGTCCAGGCGTTCTTCAGCTCCAGCGTCACCAGCGGCAGCCCGTTGAGGAACAGCACCATGTCCACCGATTCATTCGGGTTGGCGGTGCTGTGATGGACCTGCCGCGTCACGCTCCAGATATTGGTGGCGAAGTTGTCGTGGACCTTTTGCGCCGAACTGGCCAGCGGAGCGGGATACATCAGGTGGAAATGCGCGTTGTCGACGGGCAGGCCCTTTTTCAGGACATGCAGCAGGCCCTTGGACTTGATCAGTTTGTCGAGCTGGCCAGTGATCTTGGCCTGCCAGTCGGCGGGGTTGTGCTGCTTGAGCTTGCCGAGGTCTTTGGATTGGGTGGCTTCGAGGAACTCCCAGAACTTCGCACGGTCGAGCGCGAGGGTCGCGTCGAAATCAGCGGGCTGGCCGATACGGATAGGGCCAGAGGCAATGGCCCCGGCGGCCAGCTCTTCGGAACTCGCGCCGCAAAGCCGTCTCTCGATGGCCTGTTCAAGGGCGATTTCCTTGGTGTTGCTGACCGCGACATTCATGGCGTTGCTTTCAAATGAGTTTCCGTCCCGCGCTGTTGAGGGGCCGGGCGTTTACAATACCTTGATCTTTCCAGTCACCGCCGCGTCGATCAAGCTTGTCTTGTATTCCCGCAATGCGGTGATTTGGGTTTGCTTTAGGGCGATGCCATCGCCAATCTGTTTCTTCGTTGTCTCAACGAATTCGACGATTTGCTTTTGCTCACCTGCCGGAGGGACGACCATGAAACGATGCGCGAGGTTGTTGAAACGAATGCGGACGGCGCGCTGGCGCACCGCATTGCAGATCACCTGAATATACCGAGCCAGCGCCATTTGGCGCAGGAGATTCGCGAAGTAATGTTGGGACAGCCCATCTTGGATCGGGTCACAGATGACGTATTCGGGGGTGCATTTCCCATCGGCCTCTGAGACGCCTATTGCCCCCTCAAAAGCATCCATGGAGTTCAGTACAAGCTGACCCATTCGGATGCCTTGATAACCGCCTTCGATGATGGCCTCGGTGAAACCTTCGAGGCGTCGGTTGGAACGGAGCGTGACCTGCCCGTCACGGAAAGAAGTTACGACTCCATCGCTGGGGCGAACTGGCAAACGGCTCTGCTCGAACAGGTATTTGAAGCGCTTCACCTCCCAATGCGCGGGGATCTGGCCGATCCAGTCGATGCCGCTATCCTTCATGGGAGCGTTGGGGTTCAGGCCGCGGGTGACGGCTTCTTGGATCAGGATCTGCCTGCGCTCGGCCAAGAGCCTGATCTGCGCCTCCTTAATCCGCACCGCCTCGTCAATCCTCGCGCATTTCCCGTCCAGAAACGCCGCGATGGCACGCTGTTCAGGAAGAGGCGGCAGTAGAAACGTGACGTCCTTAAGCTTGCTTCTGGACAGCTCAACAAAGGTTGTGCCTTGACCAGCAGCTTCGAGTTTTGGCTTGAGGGCCAAGATCAGCCAATACGCGAATTCACCAAAAATGTCTGTATTTGGCACCAGCCCCTTACAGCCTTGGTTAAAGCAAAGTCTGTCTGCCGCCACAGCTACGTGACCAATAGGAGCCCGTGCGGACAAGATTATTGTTCCTGCGGGCACGAACGTAGTGCCACAGCTCTTATAGCCAGATTCAGTGAGGTTTCGTTCGCCGCGGGAAATCACTCTCGAGCTCAGCTTCCCAAGATCAGCGGGGCCGACCCACGGAATTCCGCCATCCCAGAAGTGTGCAGTACCCGATGCTGGGGTGGCTCCATTGACGATGTCAAAGCAGTTCCAGATCTTCCGAGGCGACCACGTCGTGTCTGAAAGCACCCGCATCATTCCGCGGGCTCCAGCTTGGTCACGACCTCAACGCCGAGGATGTCGGCGATCAAACCATCAGCCTTTTCTTCCAGGGCCAGAATGTCTTGCGTCACTTCTTCAAGGCTGCGCAGCGGCTTGTGGCGGTAGAAGTACTTGTTGAAGCTGATCTCGTAGCCGATCTTCACGCTATCTAGGTTGATCCAGGCCTCATTCACATGCGGCTTCACCTCTGCCAGAAAGTAGCGGTGAATGTCGTCCTTCAAGGCCACGCTTTCCGCATCGCGCAGCTCTGCGGTGCTCTCATAGGTCAGGTAGCTGCCATCCTTCTGCCGATACCAACCGAAATCGGCCAGATCTTCCGCCGCACAGCCAAGATACGTGGTCAGCGCCTCAACCTCTGCGCCGGTCAGCTTATGCTTCTTGGCGACAACCTTCTGAGCGGTCTCGTCGTACCAGCTGACGGCGTTCAGGATGGCGTTTTTCTCGGTCACGCCCAGCTTGATCTTGCGCGCCTTGAGCGCGGCGTCGACCACCTTGCGGAAGGTGTTGAAGTCATTGGTCTCCTTAAGGCCCACATCGCCCATGATTTGGGTCGCCGTGGCCAGCAGATCGCGCAGCTTGACCCAGTAGTTGGTGTCGAGCAGCTTGGCCTTCGCCTTGGCGTTCAGGGTTAGCCCTGCTTCATCACACCACGCGGTGATCTGCTTGGCCTGCTCTTTCAGAAAGCCAAGCTGATAGACCTGATCCCCGTGTTCGTCATAGAGCCATTCCATGGGCTCGCGCAGGGACTTATCAAAGCGCAGGGGGGCGAGGCGTTCGGCGCTGAAACCCGCGCGACGGCGGTCCGGGCGTTCGATGGTGACTTTGTGATAGCCGAAATCCGCGTTGTCGAAGACTTGCACGGCGATGCCCTCCGGTTCGCCGGCCGCGTTGATCTGGCGCTCGACGGGGGCGAAGTTCAGGAAGGCCTCGGTGATCTGCTGGATATGTTCGTCCGAGAACTCGCAGTTCTTCTCGCCAAGGTTCTTGCGCAGCTTGCGGTACATGAGGCTGGCGTCGATCAGTTGGACCTGCCCACGCCGTGCCTCGGGCTTGGCGTTGGACAGGAGCCAGATGTAGGTGGTGATGCCGGTGTTGTAGAAGAGGTTGTTGGGCAGCTGGATGATGGTATCCAGCATATCATTTTCAATGATAAAGCGGCGGATGTTGGATTCCCCGCTGCCCGCATCCCCAGTGAACAGGCTGGAGCCGTTATGGACCGAGGCGATGCGCGAGCCCAACGGGCTGGCGCTGGTGGGTTTCATCTTGCTGATCATTTCCATCAGGAACAGCAGCTGGCCATCTGATGAGCGCGGGGTGGCATCCATCGTTTCGACATTGCCCCAGTAGTCGGCCAGCTTGACCTGAAAACGGGGATCAATGACGTCCTTGCCGTCTTTGATGTACTTCACCTCGCTGTTCCAGCTTTTACCATAGGGCGGGTTGGACAGCATGAAGTCAAAGCGGTTGGCGGAGAATTCATTGGTGGAGAGGGTGGAGCCCACGCGGATGTTTTCAGGGTTATTGCCCTTGATCATCATGTCGGATTTGCAGATCGCGTAGGTCTCGTCGTTGACCTCTTTGCCATAGAGGTAAACGTCCCCTTGGGCATGCAAAGGGCCATCTGCATCCGTGATATAGTTCTGAGCCTCGGTCAGCATGCCGCCTGACCCGCAAGCCGGATCGTAAATCGTCAGAATCCGAGGCAGACGGTCCTTTATCGGGTCGAAAAGCAGGTGCGTCATAAGGTGGATCACCTCGCGCGGGGTGAAGTGTTCCCCTGCCTCTTCATTGTTCTCTTCGTTGAACTTACGGATCAATTCCTCAAAGACATATCCCATACCCAGATTAGAGAGGCCTGGAAGCGTGTTGCCTTCCGGATCCTCAATGTCATTCGGAGTGAGGTTGACCCAGGGAGAGACGAATTGCTCAATGACGTCCAGAAGCACCTGCTTATCCGCCATATGGCGCATCTGTTCGAACAGCTTAAAGCGACCGATGATCTCTTTGACGTTGTCACTGAAGCCGTCGAGGTAATCCTCGATATTGGCAAGGAGGATCTGCTGGCTGTTGGTGGCGGTGCTGTGAAGCTTCTTCAAGGTCCATTGGCTGGTGTTGAAGAAGACGTAACCAGAGGCATCCTTGAGCGGCTCATCGTCAAACTCCGTCGCGCCAATCTCGTCTTTTTGGTACCGGACCTCTTTCAGAACGGCGTCCTTGGTCGGCTCGAGCAACGTGTCAAGGCGACGGAGCACAACCATCGGCAGGATCACATCGCGATACTTGCCTCGTACGTACACATCACGGAGGCAATCGTCGGCAATGCGCCAGATGAAGGAAACAAGGCGGCTGTGGGACGTCGGGTTCAATGTGGGCCTCAAAAGTTGATGCGAGGGCAATAGCCCTTTGACGACTACTCTCAAGGACTTGGTTCTGCAATCAGCCTTGGGATGGGCTCTGTCGCCCGTTGCTCCGCTTGTTGCGGCGTAAAGGAGACCCCACTTAACTTCACGTCGCCCGGGGACGAAGTGGAGGACTGAACGTCACCGAGATCTGCGGTCATGTCTGCTTCCAAGCGCTCGCGACGTGAAGCGGACAGACCGGTTTCCCCCCGTCCCGGACGATGAGTTCCGGTATGTCTCCTTATGCGGTGATCTACTTCGGATAGATTATATTATCGGAAGTAGGGGGGTGAGGGGAAAACGGCGGCGGGTGGGCCGAAAAGCGTGCCTCAGAGGCGCAGATCATCGCACTGCCTACACGGGTGATATCACGTTAACTGACGGGACTTAGTCGAAGCCTGTAAATTAGGTATTCAGGCGCTGAGAACGGTTGTGCTGTTCCATTGAGTGAAGGCCCTGATCCGATAGATGTGCCGGAATAGAGCTGTGTTGATGGAAGCGGGTGGAACGAAGAGGTTACGGACAGCGGAGAAGACGGAGACGAAGCGCTGACAGAGGTGGTCCCCTCTGTTCGGACAGTTTTATGGCTCTGCTAAGCTATAGCCG
>NZ_BAPY01000007.1:0-136500 GCF_025994195.1 Asaia spathodeae NBRC 105894
CCCAACAAACCCAAATTAATTCCAAAAAAACTCACAAAACAGGGAACGAGGGGCTCAGATGCCCGCCAGCGCGCACTGCCTCAATGCGTTTGGCAAGCCCCGTCACATCATCCGTCTCGACAAAAACGCCACAAACCGTCGCATCGCCTTCTGCAGGCTGCAGACGCTCACCGGGCAGTTTGCGCACAAAGCGATAGAGGGAGGCTTCCTTCCCCATACCGATCACACTGTCATAGTCGCCGCACATGCCTGCATCGGTCTGATAGGCCGTTCCTTTGGAGAGAATGCGATAATCGGCCGTCGGCACATGGGTGTGCGTCCCCACGACCAGAGATACCTTTCCATCGAGAAAGTGCCCGAACGCCATTTTCTCACTGCCTGTCTCAGCGTGGAGATCGACAATGATCGCATGGGCCGTCATGCCCAGCTTGTGACGTGACAGAAATTCGCTCACTGCCCGAAACGGATCATCGAGCGGGTCCATGAACAGACGCCCCATGACGTTGATCACTAGCACCTTGCGCCCATTGGGCAAAACGATGACATACGCGCCCTGCCCTGGCGTGCCCGGCGGGAAGTTCAGAGGGCGTATGATGCGCGGCTCGGAGTTGATATCGCGGAGCAGCTCTTTCTTGTCCCAAGCATGATTTCCCAGAGTGATGACATCCACCCCGGCCTTGAACAGGTCGGTTGCAATGGCGGTCGAAAGACCAAAGCCGTGAGAGGCATTCTCACCGTTCACGACCACCACATCGAGCTTCAGCGTTTCGCGCCATTCGGGCAAACGCGCCATGACCGCTTCACGGCCCGAGCGACCGACGATATCTCCAAGAAAAAGTAGTCTCACTCTGCTCCGCCTTTCCCGGCCTGTCCTGCCAGGATTTCTTTTTCAGTCACAATCCAGTCGAGAGGCTGGTCATAGGCGCCGAAAGGCACCTGCGCCACTTCCTGCCAGGCAAACGCAAAGCCGATCGATCGACAGCGCAACCCTGCAAGCGTGCGATCATAATAACCACCGCCATATCCCAGACGATTGCCTGAGCGATCAAACGCCAGAAGCGGCACCAACAACGTATCGGGTCGATCAACCTCACCATCCGGATGCATGGTACCGAACCGCCCCTCGAGCATCGTGCCATCGGGTCGCCAGTGCCTGAAAATGAGGGGCTGCCCCTTGGGCGTCGTTTCCGGCAACAGCACGGTACGTCCCGCCTCGGCCAGAAGGGCATAGAGTGGTCGCAGATCCGCCTCCCCCGGCAGGGGCCAGACACAGCCGATTTTCTTCATATGGGGGTTGCTCAGAACAATCGAGGCAAGAGACCCGATCAGTTCTGCCTGAGCTTTCGGCGATGCCGGGTTGCTCGCCCTGCGCGTGCGCATCGCCTGACGCAGAGCCTGTTTTTCTTGATCGCTATTCATGTGTGGAACCACCCTGGCCGTCGGTCTTTCAGCCCTCCCGGACCTGCTCACGCAGGTGGGCACCAGATATCATGACCACGATCACGACAGCGCCAGTTCCCTAAGGAAGTGCTTATCGGCCCAGGGGTTGAGTTGCCTGACGTACCGGGCAGTCCCACAGGACACTACCTAGGCACTCTCCAGCTCGGCTGCAATGCCTTCTGCCCGCTCGGCCAACAAATTAAGCTTCTGCTCGCGCGCCTCGTTCTCGGCGATCAGACGATCCGCACGCTGAACACGCTCGCTGGTCGTGCTGGGCAGGATTTCCTTGGCCAGATCATGCAGTTCATCCGCCATCAACAGCGACGCCATGACCAGGGTCCAGGCCTCACCGCCCTGCGTGCCAAGACCGCGCACCCGCTCGATGCGGCGCTCGACCTGCCTGGCCAGATCCTGAAGATAGCGCTCCTCGCCATCCTGACAGCCTATCGTATAAGAGTATCCGTTGAGACGTACCGTGATCTGGGCCATCGTTTATGCCTCTTCCTCGATATCGAGACGATCAATGAGGTCGCGCACACGCAGGCGCAGCGCCTCGATATTGGCGGCAACAGGCTGCCAGTCTACATTGCTGGGGGCGGGCTCGCGCGAATGATGCAGGGCGTAAGCAATGCGATCCAACGCCTCTTCGATCCGATCTTCGGGTCTTGCAGAACTGCTTGCACTCTCGATCTGATCCGTCAAAACACCCTCATCATCCACATGCGGTTTCCGCTGGTCTATGGAAGCCCGTAACGCGCCGTGAGGTCAAGCATGAAGCCGGAGGAGACTCTCCCCCAGAAGATCATCGCTTTATACGATGACTCGCTTCTCGCTCACCTGCCTCGCCCTGGCTCCGGCACTCCTTACGCGGTTATTCCGGCACAAGGGATCGGGCGAATCATGGGATTTCCCTGGTGGCAGGCCCTGACTGCCCCGCTGGGTGTGCCCGCTGTTTTCGATGCTGATGACGCACCAGCCCTTGCCGCCTCGGCATTGAGAGGGGGGGCACAATGGGTTGTCTACACACAGTCAGGCCCTACATTGGAAACGCTGATTGCCCTGGCCGAAATCTGCAACGGTCATGTTTTGACAAGCCGCCCCTGCACCCTCACTCTTGGCAGACCGCCCTATAACGCTTACCGCATTGGGCAGCTTTCACAGTATCTGGCGCGCGAAAACTGAGCGCCCCTTCCGACGGACCTTGCCCATGCTGCCCTGCGAACTCTACCTGGTCACGATGCCGGATTTCGATCCCTCACGTGAATTGGCTGATCTGGCGAAGGTTCTCGAACGCTGGACACCCGCCGCGCTGCGCCTCAGCACCACCGACGAAACACGCGCCCGAAGCTGCGTCCATGCCATACGTGAAACGGTTCATGCTCACGGCACGGCCCTGATTCTCACCGATCTGCCCGCGCTTGCGCAGGAACTCGGCTGCGACGGCGTTCACCTCACCAGCAGCCCTGCCCAATGCCTGACCGCCAGAGAAGAACTCGGGCGCGATCTGCAACTGGGGGTGTTCTGCGGCACGAGTCGCGACGATGCCATGAATGCCGGCGAACTTGGCGCCGATTATATCTCGATCGCGCCCAACGCGCCCGATCTGGTCGCCTGGTGGTCGCAGATGATGGAACTGCCCATCATTGCCGAGGATATCGAGACGGAAGAGCAGGCATTGGCCATGATCAAGGCCAATGCAGATTTCCTTGCCGTGCCCCTTAGCTTCGTCGATGCCGACGAAGCCGGTGCACGACTGGCCGCCATCGTCAGCCGTGCGGCGGAAGAATTTCCTGGGTAATATAAAGGGTGCCGTTGGATTGCGGTGCCCCGTTCAGCCAGAGTTTCACAACACGGCCCGTCGCATTCATCAGCACGAACTGGCCATTAGACCCATCGCGCTGCACGGTGAGCATATCGCCTGACAACGTCTTCAACCCGATCCTGTCGGATTTGAGCCTAGTCATCGCCTTGTTCAGCGCCTTGGGCGACCAGTTGCCACGCACGATGGTGAAGCCCAGAAGCTGCTTGAGAAGCGCTGCGTTCTGCGATGCCATCAATCCGCCCGGCACCCGGGCGGCATAACGCTCAAACGGCTCATTAGGCAGGGCGAAGACGGTATAAGGCCCGTTACGCCCCAGCCGCGGGAACATGCCTGTCTGGCGCATAGCCTGACGATAATCGGCCAGTTCAAGCGATCCCGAGATATTTTCGATCAGCGGACGATCCGCATACGAAAAGGTCGGCGGCTCGGCATAGGCTACCGGGCTGGAAGTCTCCGTCTTGGTCGAGGCATGATACATATGCGCGCTGCTGACGGCAGGCATCTGCACCGCCGCCAGCGAACTCGGACGGGGAAACGGATCCTGACGCGCGCGGCTCTCACATCCCGCAAGCGCGAGAGCCGCACAGAAACAACCGAGAACTGTCGTTCTTCTTTTTCTTCTTGCAACCAGTGTCATAAGGCTCAGCACCCGTCTCCGCGCATGGTCCAGCCAACGACGCGGCTGTTGTTCAGCTCAAACGTCGTCTGGCAGGTCGTGTTGTAATAGCTGGGAGGAAAACCGCCGAAGCCGCCGCCCCAGCCACCATAGCCACCCCAGCCGCCGTAACCGCCATAGCCACCCCACGGTCCGCCACCCCAGCCCCAGCCCCAGCCACCTGTGCCGGGGGAGTAGTTGGTCTCATTGTCGATATAGGCCAGGAAGTCATGACCGCTGGCCTGATAGGTGCGGGTCGGCACACCGAAGGTGCGCAGCACATCCACGTCCGTCTTGCCGATCATCGAATCCAGCACCTTGCGCTGCTGAACCGTCGGTACGTCGCACGCTGACAGGGTCAGCAAAGCGGCACATGAGAGGAAAATCGTCTTCTTCATCATCCTGTTACCCTTTCCGAAGCTGAAGCCGCCTGCCGGATCAGTTCGAAGCTGGCGCCACTCTAGGCAATAGAAACGACTTTGCCCCCAGAAAAGGTTCATGGCTATCCGAAGGTTTAAGAAAACCACATAATGTCACAGAGTCGTGGTGCGCCGACTGCCAGCATGACGAGCCGGTCAAAGCCCAGGGCTATCCCGCTGCAGGGCGGCAGCGACTGCAGATCGGCCAGAAAGGCCTCATCGAGCGGCCAGTTCTGGTCGGGCGCGAGCGCCAGACGTCTCGCCCGATCTGCCTCGAAGCGCACGCGCTGTTCCTGCGGGTCTGTCAGCTCCTCGAATGCATTGGCGAGTTCGATCCCGGCCGCATAAAGCTCGAAGCGCAGCGCCACCCTTGGGTCTTCCGGATCACGCCGCGACAGGGCTGCCTGCGCGGCCGGCCAATGCGTGAGGAATGTCGGACGCGCCCGGCCAATTTCGGGTTCGACCCGCTCCAGCAGAAGACGAAAGAACAGATCCTCCCATTCCTCTCCGGGGCGCAAGACGGTCCCGGCTTCTCGCGCCAGACGTTCGGCATCGTCGCCTATCGCCAGAAGATCCACGCCGACATAGCGGGCGAAAGCCTCTGCCATGGTCAGACGCTCGAAAGGTGCTGCAAAATCAAGCGTTGTCTCGCCATAAGTCAGGCTCGGCGGCAGAAGCGCGCGCGCAAGTGCTTCTGTCTCATCCATAAGAGACGCCAGTCCGGCGCCCGGTCGATACCATTCGAGCATGGTGAATTCAGGGGCGTGCAAGGCGCTCTGCTCGCCATTTCGCCAGACGCGGGCAAGCTGATAGACCGGCAGACCAGACGCCGCCACGATGCGCTTCATGGCAAATTCCGGGCTCGTATGCAGAAACCGCGTCTCGCGTAAGCCATCAGGCCGCTCGAGCTCGGTGCGGAAGCAGCGCAGATGCACCTCCTCGCCGGGTGTCGGAACAGCATAAGGCGTCTCGACCTCCAGATAACCCCGTGAGTCGAAAAACGCTCTGACGCCCCTTTGCAGCAGCGCACGACGTTGCAGCAAAGGCACCCTGTCGGAAATAGCCGTGCGTCGGACCATGAAATGCGCTCTCCGGTTGCGAAAACTGAGGGGATTGCAGTACAGCCGCCTCATGGCAGAAAAGGTCAATCCCCCCACCCTGCGCAGCGTCGCGCAACTCGTTGCGCATGGGCTCGTCCCCCCTGAGCAGCGCGAGGCGCTCGAAGACGTGGCAAAGGCATTTTCCACAGCCATTCCCGCCGAGTTTCTTTCTCTCATCTCCCATCCTGACGACCCGATCGGCCGTCAGGTGGTCCCGAGCCCTGCCGAACTCAAAACCGCGCCATGGGAAATGCAGGACCCCATCGGAGATGATGCGCTTTCACCCGTCCCGGGCATTGTGCATCGCTATCAGGACCGCGCGCTGCTCAAACCGCTTCTGGTCTGCCCGCTTTATTGCCGTTTCTGCTTCCGGCGCGAGCATGTCGGCCCGGATGGCGGCCTGCTCTCGGACGACGCCCTGGCTACAGCGCTCGCATGGATTGCCGATCACCCCTCTATCACCGAAATCATTCTGACCGGCGGCGACCCGCTCATGCTGAGCCCAAGGCGGCTCGAGCATATCATCGGCGCGCTTTCGGCCATGCCGCATGTCCAGACGATACGTATTCATAGCCGGGTCCCGGTCGCCGATCCGGCGCGCATCACACCAGCCCTGCTCGATGCACTCGAGACAGACTGCGCCATGTGGGTGGTGCTGCACGCCAATCACGCCAGCGAACTGACGCCCAAGGCGCGCCAGGCTGTGCGACAGATCCAGAGCCGGGCCATTCCCGTTCTCAGCCAGTCGGTCCTGCTGCGCGGCGTCAACGACACAGAAGAAGCGCTCGAAGCCCTGCTCCGTGCTTTCGTCACGTCACGGATCAAGCCCTATTATCTGCATCAACTCGACCCTGCCCCGGGCACGGCGCATTTCCACGTGCCCATCGATGAAGGGCGCGCCCTTCTGGCAAAACTGCGCGGCAGAGTGACGGGTCTGGCATGGCCGACCTACGTGCTCGATATCCCCGGTGGCGCGGGGAAGGTGCCGCTGGGTCCCGATTACTACCGCCCCGATACGCATCCGGGCGAGGTACGAGACCCCTATGGCACCGCCCATCGTCTTGATGAGCCTCAACCGGAACCCTCTCTGTCAGAGGGGTGAATCGCCGCTCATCATCCCACGCAGGAAACGTTTCATGACCTGCATGGTCAAACGACGCAGCTTGGGAGAGACGTGATAGGGCTCAGCCTGCGGATCAGGCAGTCTGGTGATGGTCTCACGCATCGCCTGCGGCAGCGTGGGAAAAGGATCGACACCTGTCACCCGTGTCAGCGAGGCAACGGGCACCTGGGTGCAACTCGGTGTGACCGTATTCTTGCAGACATAGACCGAAAGCGCCTTGCGCCCCGGCAGATAGACTGCCTTCCAGACAGAACTCGGCACAGGAAGCGCATTATCGCCAATCACGGCTGGCGAGGCGAGGTGATAGGCTGGCCCCGTCACCACATAGGCCTCGCCTTCTGACAGAACGAGGGCGCGCACCTGTTTCTCGATCCCCGCCCATAGCCCGCGATTCAGGTCGGGAGACTGCGGCACCATATTGGCAAGAGAGAAGCTTTCCTGTTGCGAGGCACGGCTTGGCGCATCACCGCTTGGCGCCATATGCCCGCGATCGAAACCCGAACGGCGGTAATCATCCAGCCGGGCCCGATCCGCTTCGTTCTGTCTTGTCTCCTCATGAAAGACCCCCTGGCGCAACTCATGTTGCGCCGAGCGTATCGCGTCGCGTGTCAGATGCTCGGCAGCCCAGACGGGCTCATGCGTCACACCCGACGCCATGACGGCAAAATCGGTATTGCACAGGAACGTATCACGCTGCATCGGCGCCGGAGCCGACAGAGCGGGCGCCATCCCATCAAGAAAGAGCCCGGAGCACTCTGCCGCAAAACCAGGACGGCAGAACAGAAGCAAACAGACAGCCGGAAGAACGCGTAGGATCATGCCGCGTCGTATCTCCTCAGCAAAAAACAAACAACCGGATCGCGCCCCTTCTGTCGTCACACAAGGGCAGGGCAAATGAACCGCTACTCCCTTCAGGGGCGGCAGCCTTGCTGGCCCGGCACGGTGCCTCAACGGGTGTCACGACTCCATCTCGCTTGCTCTTGCGCGCCCGCTTCGTTAGAAACCCGCCTTTCACGGCGGCACAGACCCGTCGTATTCACATCACGATTCCCGGGATCTTTCTTCCATGAAGCAGCAGGCAAACCTGATTCGCGCCGGACAGGTTATTGAGCATGACGGTCGTCGCTGGACGGTTCTCAAGCAGCAGATCATCACGCCGGGCAAGGGCGGTGCGTTCATTCAGGTTGAAATGCGCGACCTCAACACGGGCAACAAGACCAACGAACGCTGGCGTACGGCTGACACCGTCGAGCGCCTGATGACGGAAGACAAGGACTACAGCTATTCCTATACGGATGGCGACAATATCGTCCTGATGGACCCGGAGACCTTCGAGCAGGTCATGCTGCACAAGGATATCTTCGGCGACCAGCTGCCCTTCCTGCAGGACAACATGGAACTGAACGTGAAGCTGGTCGAAGGCGACCCGGTTGGCGTCTCCCTGCCGCCGCATGTCACACTCGAAATCACCGAGGCCGATCCGGTGGTCAAGGGCCAGACGGCCAGCTCGTCCTACAAGCCCGCCATGCTGTCCAATGGCGTGAAGACCATGGTGCCGCCCTTCATCGAGGCCGGTGAGCGCGTTGTTGTCCGCACCGATGACGCCTCCTATGTCGAACGCGCCAAGTAATCATTGCACCGGGAGAGCATGAGGTTTACCTCGGCTTTCCCTCACGGCACCGGGGCAACCCGGTTCCGTTTCGACCGACTACCCCTGCTCTTTCAAAATCTCTCATCAGGATTAACGCCATGCGTCTCTCGCCGCATATGACCGTCATGCAGAATGCTGCGCAAAAGGCAGCCAAGCGCCTCCTGCGCGACTTCGCTGAAGTCGAGCAGCTTCAGGTCAGCATCAAGGGACCGGGCGATTTCGTCTCCCAGGCCGATCTGCGTGCCGAACAGACAATCCGTGATGAACTTGCCCGCGCACGCCCGGGTTATGCCTTCCTGATGGAAGAAAGCGGCAATTCCGGTGGCGATAACTGGACCTGGCGCTGGATCGTCGACCCGCTCGACGGCACCTCGAACTTCCTTCACGGCATTCCGCAATGGGCTATTTCCATTGCCCTGCAGCGTCGTCACCCTGACGGATCGACTGAAATCGCGGCTGCCATGGTCTATAACCCTGCCGCCAACGAGATGTTCTGGGCCGAGAAGGGCATCGGCGCCTTCCTCAATGAACGTCGCATCCGCGTGTCGGCCCGTCGCGAGCTTTCAGAATCCCTGATTGCCACTGGCATCCCCTTTGCCAAGACTCCCGCCGATCGTCGCCTGCCTTTCGGTCGTACCCTTGCAGCCCTCATGCCCCATGTGGCTGGCTTCCGTCGCTTTGGTGCCGCAGCCCTCGACCTCGCCTGGGTTGCCGCTGGTCGCTACGAAGCCTTCTGGGAAATCGGTCTCAAGCCGTGGGATTGCGCAGCCGGTCTTCTGATCGTGCGCGAGGCCGGTGGCTATGTAACCGACCCGGAAGGGCTGGAAATCACCGATCTGGACAATGACGTCACGCTTGTGGCCGGTAACGGCAATCTGCATGGACCGATCCGCAAGATCGTTCTCGACGCCCTGACCCGCAAGGCCTGAAGCCAAAGGGCCTGTTGAGGCAGGCGCCCTGTCATCGGGTGCCTGCCAAAAATCAATTGCCTAGAATTTTTCGCAAGCGAAGGGAACCCGGAGCGTTGGTGCTTCATTCCCCATTGCCCGAGCGGGGGCAGCGCGATTAGGATCGCCCGGTCATGAAACGGCCGATCCTTCTTTCCCTCCTGTGCTCGGCCGGTCTCCCGGCCGTCCTGCTGACCTCCCTGCCCGCAGCGGCACAGGTCACCTCCAACGACGACGCGCTGCCCGCTGCGGCGCCTGCCAAATCGCAATCCGCCCAAAAAGCGCCCGCGGGCAAGGCCCACGCCGAAAAGAAGCCTCATGCCAAATCGCATGAAGCCGCGCCAAAGAAGCCAGCAGACAAAAAGGCCCCGGCTGCATCCGGCCCCGCTGCCTCTCCCGCTTCGGCACCACGCCTCCCCGCCGCACAACGTGTCGGCGCGCCGCCCGACGTACCCGCCGAGCCGCCCCGTCCCGTGGTCATTCCGCCACCCGGCGTGAAAGTGCCGACTCACCCGCCGGTTCCGCCTGAGGACATCAAGCCCGACCCGGAGGCAAAAGGTCAGACCGAGGCACGCCCGAACGGTCTGCGTGTGCTCTTTGCCGCCAATAGCAGCGGCATGACCCAGCCCATGATCGACGCGATAAAGGCAGAAGCCAGAAAGCTGGCTGGACAGCCGACGCTTCGCGTGACGCTCTGGGCCTCCGCCAGCGGCTCAACGGAAGACCTGTCGACACCACGGCGCATCGCCCTGGCTCGTGCTCTGGCCGTGCGCTCGCTCCTGGTTCGTGAAGGTGTGGCCACAACGCGCATCTACCCGCGTGCCACCGGGCTCGCCCCCGCAGGCTCCAACCCGCCTGACCGTCTCGACATCGTCGCCGAAGGCAGCGTCGCTGCTCCGATTTCAGAAGCCCAGTTCGGAACCGCCCCGAGGACCTCCACTCCATGACCCGCCCGACGCTTTATCTGTTGCGCATGGGGATCTTCCTGATCCTTGTTGCTGCTGTTGCTGCCCTGCTGAGCAAGACGCTCTATGCCGCCTTCTTCGCCAATCCGGCGCTGGACGGTCTGATTCTGGGTGTGCTGATCATCGGCATTCTGTGGAATCTACGCACGGTCCTTCGGCTCATGCCAGAGGTGAAATGGGTCGATCAGCTGCGCGTCAATCGTGCAGGTCTGGCCCAGCCAGCCCCGCCGCGCCTGCTCGGTGCCCTGGCGCGCAATCTGGCCGCACGCACCACGACGGGGCGCCTGAGCCTGTCGCATCAATCGGCTCAGGCCACACTCGACAGCCTTTCAGGGCGCCTGGACGAATCGCGTGACATTTCACGCTACATGACCAGCCTGCTGATCTATCTCGGTCTGCTTGGCACATTCTACGGCCTGTTGCTGACGGTCAGCTCCATTGCGGGTGTGATCGGCGGCATGAGTGTTGGTGACGGCAATCTCGATGCCATGTTCGGCCAGCTCAAGACGGGCCTGGCCGAGCCGCTCAAGGGCATGTCCACCGCCTTCTCAGGGTCGATGTTCGGCCTTGCCGGAGCACTGATCCTCGGTTTTCTCGACCTCAATGCCGGTCAGGCCCAGAACCGCTTCTTCAACGAGGTCGAGGAATGGCTGGTCGGCATCACCAAGCAGGGCGGCGCGCTGATCGAAGGGGGCGATGCCTCTGTCCCGGCCTACGTACAGGCATTGCTTGAGCAGACAGCTGAAAATCTCGAAACACTGCAGAATGTCGTCTCGCGCAGCGAAGAAAGCCGCATGCAGCAGCTTCAGGTCATGGACGGGTTGCAGGAGCGCCTCAAGGCCATGACGGATCTGCTTCAGTCCAACCAGAAGATGATGAACCGCGTGGCAGAGGGCCAGGCACTGCTCGGCCCGTTCCTCAAACATGTCGGTGAGGCTGCCACACCAGGCACAGCGGCCTTCAACGACGCGAAAGATAGCCGCGAGCAGTTCGGTCGTATTGAGGGGCATATCGTGCGCCTGATCGACGAGCTGCATAGCGGCCGCGCCCAGATGGCTGGCGAAATCCGCAATGACCTGCGCGTTCTGGCGCGCACCATTGCGGCAACGAGCCCCAATGGCGGCACGGCCGTTCCTCCGGCAGCACAGTAAGGCGAGGCGGCTTTCATGGCACGACGCTCTCGACGCAGTTCCCATGGTGGGGAACTCAATGCCTGGCCCGGTTATGTGGATGCGCTCTCCACCCTGCTGATGGTGGTGACCTTCGTGTTGCTGGTCTTCGTTCTCGGCCAGCAATTCCTGTCCGTGGCGCTCAGCAAGCGTACCCATTCGCTGGACGAGCTGCGCCAGCAGCTGGCGGCGCTTCAGCACACGCTGTCGATGACCGAGGACAAGAACACCCAGCTCAACGCCATGGTGGCCAGCCTCACAACCGATCGCGACAGCGCCAAACGTCAGGCTGACGTCCTGACCCAGCAGCTCGCCACACTGAATGGCACGATCGCCGAAAAGGAGCAGGCCCTGGCCGCCGCCGGTCAGGCCACGCAATCCGATCAGGCGACCATCGCCCAACTCAAGTCACAGCTTGAGCAGCTCAACCAGCAGCTTCTCGCCATTGGTCAGGCACTGGATATCGCGAAGAAGGATGTGACCACTCGCGACCAGCAGATCACCGATCTGGGCAACAAGCTCAACGTGGCGCTCGCCGACAAGGTGAACCAGCTCAAGCGGTATCGTTCAGAGTTCTTCGGCCGGCTTCAGGATATCCTGAAAAACCAGAAGGGCGTCGAAATCGTCGGTGACCGATTCGTTTTCCAGAGCTCCATTCTCTTCCCTCAGGGAAGCGCCGAGCTGACACCGGAAGGTGAGAAGGAAATTGCGGCCCTGGCCCATACCTTCAAGCAGGTTTCGAGCCAGATCCCGAAAGACATTCCCTGGATCCTGCGTATCGACGGCCATGCCGACAAGCAGCCGATCCATACCGCATTCCCGAGCAACTGGGAGCTGTCGAGCGCGCGTGCCATCACAGTGGTGAAGGTACTGGTCAAGGAAGGCGTCGATCCGCATCATCTCGCCGCAACAGGATTCTCCGATTACCAGCCCCTCGACCAGGGCAATACGGCGGCGGCTTTCGCCCGCAACCGGCGTATCGAATTCCGCCTGACGGATCGCTGATGAGGCGCCCCGAAGCGCCTTTGAAACATTGGGGAGAAATCGCATCGCGCCGGTTTCTCCCCAATGACAAGAACGGCGCAATCGCTTATGTATCGCGCCATGACCGGCACGCCCCTCTCCCAGATCCGCAATTTCTCGATCATCGCGCATATCGACCATGGAAAGTCCACGCTGGCTGACCGGTTGATCCAGGCCTGCGGTGCGCTCACGGCTCGTGAGATGAAAGAGCAGGTTCTGGACAATATGGAGCTGGAGCAGGAGCGCGGCATCACCATCAAGGCGCAAACCGTGCGCCTGACCTATCCTGCCAAAGACGGCAAGACCTACATCCTGAACCTCATGGACACGCCAGGCCATGTCGACTTTGCCTATGAGGTGAGCCGCAGCCTCGCCGCCTGCGAAGGCTCCATTCTGGTGGTGGATGCGTCTCAGGGTGTCGAAGCCCAGACGCTCGCCAATGTCTATCAGGCCATCGACGCCAATCACGAGATCGTCCCGGTTCTGAACAAGGTCGATCTCCCTGCCGCCGATGTCGAGCGCGTGCGTGCCCAGATCGAGGAAGTCGTCGGCATTCCCGCCGATGATGCCGTCGAAGTCTCTGCAAAGACCGGCCTGAACATCGAAGGCGTTCTCGAAGCGCTCGTCACGCGTCTGCCCCCGCCAAAGGGCGATGCCACCAAGCCGCTTCAGGCCCTGCTGGTCGATAGCTGGTACGACCCATATCTCGGCGTCATCATTCTGGTCCGTATCATGGAAGGCACGCTCAAGCGCGGCGACAAGATCCGCATGATGCAGGCCGGGTCCACCTATCATGTCGATCAGGTTGGCGTGTTCCTTCCCAAGATGACGGCGGTCGATTCGCTCGGGCCGGGCGAGATGGGATATATCAACGCCGCCATCAAGACCGTGGCCGATGTGGCCGTGGGTGACACCGTGACCCTGGATCGCCTGCCTGCCGAGAAGCCGCTGGCCGGGTTCAAGCCGTCCATTCCCGTGGTGTGGTGCGGCCTCTTCCCCATCGATGCCGATGATTTCGAGAAGCTGCGCGATTCGCTCGCCAAGCTACGTCTCAACGACGCCTCGTTCCATTTCGAGGCTGAGACCTCGGCGGCTCTTGGCTTCGGCTTCCGCTGCGGCTTCCTCGGCCTGCTGCATCTGGAGATCATCCAGGAGCGCCTGTCGCGCGAGTTCAATCTCGACCTGATCGCAACCGCGCCGTCCGTCGTCTACAAGATGCATCTGACCAACGGCACGCAGGAAGATCTGCACAACCCTGCCGACATGCCCGACCCCGGCAAGATCGAGAAGATCGAAGAGCCATGGATCAAGGCGACCATTCTGGTTCAGGACGAATATCTCGGCAGCGTGCTGACGCTCTGCAGCGAGAGACGTGGCATCCAGATGGATCTGACCTATGTCGGCAACCGCGCCATGGCCGTCTATCGCCTGCCACTCAACGAAGTGGTGTTCGATTTCTACGACCGCCTCAAGTCGCTGACACGCGGCTATGCAAGCTTCGACTATCAGATCGATGGCTATGAAGAGAGCGACCTCGTGCGCATCTCTATCCTCGTCAACCAGGAACCGGTCGATGCACTGGCCTTTGTCGCGCATCGCACGGTTGCCGAAACACGTGGGCGCGCCATTTGCGGCAAGCTCAAGGATCTGATCCCCCGCCAGCTCTTCAAGATCGCGATCCAGGCCTCCATCGGCTCACGCATCATTGCGCGTGAGACGCTGGGTGCCCTCTCGAAAGACGTGACGGCCAAATGCTATGGCGGTGACATCTCGCGCAAGCGCAAGCTTCTGGAAAAACAGAAGGAAGGCAAAAAGCGTATGCGCCAGTTCGGCAAGGTCGAAATTCCGCAGAGTGCCTTCCTCGCCGCGCTGAAGATGGACTGACCTGACGCCTCGTCTCCACCCGACAGGGCTAAAAGCAAAAACAAGAAGGACCCTCCCGATATGGCCTCTACCGCAGCCGTCCTTTTCGTCCAGAATGATGCTGACGATATCGGCTGGTGGATGGCCTATCACCTTGCTCTGGGTTTCGATGCGCTGATCGTCATCGACGATCAGTCGACTGACGGCACATGGGAGATCATCCAGAGCGCGGCTGGCCTCTATCCGATCGAGGCCCAGCGTGCGCCGGCGGGGAGCGGTATCGATTACGCTGAACGCCGCTCTGCTGCGTTCAGTCAGGCCATTGCCTCCTGCCGTTCGCGCTTTGACTGGGTGATCTGCCTCGAGAGCGATGAATATGTCTATCCTGAAAGGGAAGACGCGATCGGCGCCTATCTCGATCGCTTCGCCGATGCCGACGCCATCATGCTGCACTGGTCGATCTTCGGCTCCAACAATCATATAGCCCGCACAGCCCAGGCACCTGTTGCCGCCTATACGCGTCGCGCGCCTCTGGATTTTGCCGATCATGCGCTGGGCAAGCGCTTCGTGCGGCCGGAGGCGGTTCAGAACCACGCACTCGATGGCTGCCACTATGCCCTCGATGAGAGCCGTCATGTCACCGCCTCCGGCGCGCCTTATGACCCGGCCGCAGCACCGGCCTGGGATGGTGCCCGCATTCTGCACTATGTCGCGCGCAACATGACGCATTACACGCGTCGCATTTCCCGACTTCCTGCCGATGTGGCACCGCCCGATCTCTGGTCGCACTTCAACCGCAACGATGAGGAAGATCTCGCGCCCAGCCGTTTTCTGCCTGCGACGCGCGATCATGCGGCGCGCATCGCCCGCGCCGGACTGGACGCATTTTTCTGGCGTGTAAGACAGGATATCGAGGCCTTCAGCCCGAGCTTCCTGCCTGAAACTGTTTTCACCATCCGAAAGCATGAGAGCATCGCGACGGCGCCACGCTTCAACTACGCACAGATCGAAAACAGTGCTGGCGAGCGTCTCGCTTACGACACAGACAAGAACAACCTCGTCTTCGTCTCCTCCGACGCTTCGCCGGAAACCACGCTTCCTGTCTGGCTGGTTATCGACGAGAAAGCCGATCCCGAGACCCCCTCGAAGGGGTTCCTCATGCTGCCCCAGGGCGACGCGCCACCCATCGCGACGGGCGCGCTGCTGACACGCTGGCTGCCCGTGCAGGTAGACGGCAATGTCTCTGCTAATTCTGAACGAACGCCCTGCCGCCTTCTTGCCCTTCAGGGCAGTTCCGGGTTTGGCCCGGATCTCGATGGCGTTCTCGGCCTCAATGCTGTAGCGCCAATGCCCCTGGTGCTCCAGTCCGTGCAGCCCGATCGCGCCCTGACCGAAATGTTGCGCCCCTATTTCGCCCTGCGTGGCCGAGGCGACAGCTTGCGGGACTTTGTGACTGGTCTGGACCTGATGCGCACGCCGCACGCCGATGCTCTTGCCTGCGCCATCGCCCACCTCACGCCAGACGCAAGAAGCATGCTTGAAATCCGCTATGCCGGGCTCGTGCCCCTCTGGCTCGCCGCGGCCTGACGGAACTCCTCCCTTACATTCTCGTATTCAAGGAAGAATGACAGCCGAGGAGGCACCAGCACCCTTGCTTCTGCCAAAGGCAGGACAGGGCGCGTCCGGCTAGCCTCCCGACAAGACAGATCCCAGCAGAAAGGCAGCGCTCGTGGCAGAAAACGGAACCTCACCGAAAGCGCCGCCCAAACGCCCCGTACGCCGTGTGCTGACCGCCACGGCAGGTGGCATGGCTATTTTGCTGGTGCTTCTGATCCTGCTCTGGAACTGGGACTGGTTTGTGCCTCTGGTCAATCGACGGGCCAGCGCCGCGCTGCATCGCCCTGTGACGATCGCCCATCTTCATGTTCGTCTGGGCCTGACGACGACCGTATCGGTCGATGATCTCCAGATTCATCAGCCTGAAGGCTTCGACTCAGAGAAAGAGCTTTTCGCGAGTGCGAAAAAAGCGACTGTCTCGGTCAATGTCTGGCGCTATATCACCCATAAAGGGCTGGAAATTCCGCTGATTGCGCTCGATACGCCCAAAGGCGATATCGTAGCCCTCGCCAACGGCAAAAATAATTACAGCTTCACCGATCCCAATGCGAAGCCCGCGCCGGCACCGCAGGGCAACACCCAGCCCAGCACCCTGCCGAAAATCGGCGATGTGGTCATCACCAATGGTGACATCCGCATCGCGATGGCCAAGCTCAAGACCGACATGCATGTGCTGCTTCATACGACCCCGCCAAAGGGTGATCAGGATGGCAGCATCGTTATCGACCTCAAAGGGCGTTACGCACAGGCCCCGATCACCGGGCATATCGTCGGCGGCTCCCTGTTGACGCTCACCAATTCGACACGCCCGTATCCGATCGATGCTCGCCTTGAAAACGGTCCCACCTATGTCACGCTGCGCGGCTCGGTCGATGACCCGCTGCATTTCAAGGGCACGAAGCTTGTCCTGCATTTTGCCGGGCCGGACATGTCCCTGCTTTACGGTCTGACCGGCATCCCCATTCCGCAGACGCCGTCCTACAGCGTGTCGGGTAATCTCGATTACACCAGCGCCCATATCCGCTTCAGCAATTTCTCGGGCAAGATGGGATCGTCGGATATCGGCGGGACAATCGCCGTCGATCCGCAGACCAAACCGATCACGGTCGACGCCAATCTGTATTCGCATCATGTCGATCTGAAGGATCTCGGTGGCTTCATCGGTGCAAAGCCAGGTCACGAAGAGAGCAAGCAGGCTGCGACAAGCAATCGTATCCTGCCTGACAAGCCGATCAACGTCCCCAAGCTGAACGCCGTCAATGCGCATCTCGTCTATAAGGGCGACCGCATCGAGAACAAGGACATGCCGCTCGACAACATCCTCGCGGATATTGCGGTCCAGGATGGCGCCATTACCATCAACAAGCTGAATTTTGCGGTCGGCGACGGCACGCTTGGCCTGTCCGGCGCACTCGACCCTGCGAAGAACGGTCAATTCGACACGCATTTCAAGGTCGATGTCTCACGCCTGTCGATCCAGCGCCTGATGAAAGCCACCGCCACCTTCAAGGGGCAGGGCACACTGGGTGGCCATATCACTCTGGCGGCGACGGGCAACTCCATCGCGACCCTGCTGGGCAACGGCAATGGTGGCGTGACGCTGGTCGTCGATCATGGCGGCGATGTCTCGGCGCTGCTGCCCGACCTCATGGGCCTCAAGATCGGCAGTGCCATCCTCTCGGCGCTGGGCATTCCCACCCGCTCCGACCTGAAATGCTTCATTGCTGACATGCCGCTGCGTCAGGGCATTCTGAGCACCAATTCGCTTCTGCTCATGACCAACAATACCCGCACTCTCGGCGGTGGTACGGTCAATCTTAAAAACGAGACGCTCGACTATCACGTCACCACACGCTCGACGTCGTTCAACGTGCTCTCGCTGCCCGGCCGTGTGAACATCACCGGCCCCCTCAAGAGCCCTACCATCATGCCGGGTGCGGAAATCATTGGCCGTGCCGCCGCAACAGCCGGGCTCGCTGTTGCCTTCCCGCCAGCTGTGCTGCTGCCGACCATCCAGTTCGGTGTCGGTCAGGGCAGCGCCTGCGAAGATGCCCTGGCTCAGGCCAACACGGCGCCTGCTGCTGGTGTCAAGCCGGGTGCCACAACGGGTAGTGGCGCAGCCAGTGTCCAGCCCACGCCGCACGGCAAGGCCGTGTCGCAGAAACCCCTCAGCCGCAAGCAGGTCCATTCGGTCTGGCAGGAGCGTCTGAAAAAGCAGAACTGACCGGCAATCAGGCCCCATCAAGACGATTGATCCGCAAGCGCCATCCTGCCAGTCTGAAAGGATGGCGCGCTTCCCTTTTATCCTGATCCTGTCCCTGTGTCTGGCCGGTTGTGAAACCGGCCCTGTGGCCCCGAAAGCTGAAACAGCTTTAGGCCTGCCCTCCGTCATCATGGTGTCGATAGATGGCTTCAGGCCCGACACATTGCATCAGGGCGACACCCCTACACTCGACGCGCTGGCCGATCAGGGGGTTTTCGCCCCGATGCGCCCATCCTTTCCGTCCATCACCTTTCCCAATCACTACACGCTGGTCACCGGATTGCGCCCCGACCATCATGGTGTCATCGGCAACACCATGATCGATCCTGATATTCCGGGCGAAATCTTCAGTGTCGGCAAGAAGACGGGGCTCGACGACCCGCGCTGGTGGGATAATGGCACACCGGCCTGGGTCACAGCCCAGGTCCATGGGCTCATGACTGCCGTGATGTTCTGGCCCGGCTCGGACGTGCCCATCCTGAACACACGCCCTGATATCTGGTATCATTTCGATGCCTCACGCACCCCGACCCAGCGGGTTGATACCGTGCTGTCCTGGTTCGACCGTCCAGTCGACAAGCGCCCTGCGCTCTCGCTCCTCTATTTCGACGGGGTGGACCATGCAGGCCATAAATATGGCCCCTTCGCGCCTGAAACCCGCGTAGCGGCAAAGCAGGTCGATACGGCGCTGGCCGGTCTGATCAGCGGCCTCGCGCAGCGCCATGTGGCTGCCAATATCCTAATCGTTTCCGATCACGGCATGGCAGCCCTCAGCCCTCAACGAGTCATTCCCCTGACCAGCCTGGCCCCGGCCCATGCCATGGAGATCGTGACGTCAGGTCCCTATGCCGGAATCAACCCCGTGCCAGGTCATGAGCGCGAACTCGCCCATGCGCTCTCCATCCCTCATGACCACGTCACCTGCTGGCCAAAAGCACATATTCCCGAGAGGCTGCATTACGGCAGTAACCCACGCGTTCCTGCCTGGCTCTGCCTCGCCGAAACCGGCTGGACCCTCACACGCGAGCCGCACGAGCATGTTTCCGCCGGAGGGCACGGCTACGACATGGCCACCCCTGACATGATGGCCACATTCATCGCGTCCGGCCCCGCCTTTTCGCCGCACAAGACCCTGCCAGCCATCGATAACGTCGATGTCTACCCGCTGCTCATGATGCTGCTCGGTCTGCTGCCCGAAAACAATGACGGCTCACTCACCCCGCTTCAGGGTGGCCTGCGCGACACGTATCGCGCCATACAGTGAGTCAGTCGGCGATCAGGGGCTCAAGGCCCTTGTCGCCACGGGCCCTCCCCACCTAGAACGACGCCACGTCTCTTTCCTGCCCGGAGCCCGCCAAACGTGACCTCTTCTCCTCTTTCCTCCTGGCTGGATCGCCGTTTCAAGATCGGACAGAGAGGCTCGACCGTTCAGCGTGAAATTCTGGCAGGTCTCACGACTTTCGGCGCGATGGCTTACATCATGGCGGTCAACCCGGCCATCATGAGCAAGGCGGGGCTTGCGTCGCATGACATGATCATGACGACCATTGCAGCGGCTGTCTGTGGCACGCTGCTCATGGCGCTGTTTGCCAACATGCCTATTGCCCTGGCTCCGGCCATGAGCAGCAATGCGATCTTTGCCCAGATCGTCGTCAATCAGATGCATGTCGATGTGCGTACGGCCTTCACCATCGTTCTGATCGGCGGCATCGCGTTTACCGCCCTTTCCGTCACGAAATTGCGGCACAAGATCATCCAGGCCTTTCCCGAGCCCATTGTGCTGGGCATTCAGGTTGCCATCGGCATTTTCATCGCCCGCCTCGGCATGGTGACAGGCAATCTGGCCGTGGCTGCGCCTGATGGTTTCCATTTCGGCAGCCTGAGCGATCCTTCCGCCCTGCTCACCCTGTTCGGTCTGTTTCTTGCCGGAGTTTTCATTGTCCTGCGCGTTCCGGCAGGGATGCTGATTGCCATTCTGGCCGTCACACTGGTCAGCCTCTTCGTCCACAAGGACGGCCATGCCGTGGCCAGCCTGCCGCATCATGTCGTGGAATGGCCGCATTACCCGACCCATCTGCTGTTTCCGTTCAATTTCGGCGATTTCTTCTCACATCTCGAATTGCTGCTGCCGATCACGCTCTATTTCCTGATCAGCGATTTCTTTGACGCCACCGGCACGATGTACAGTGTCGCCAACCGGGCACGTCTTACAAAG
The DNA here is from genome assembly GCF_025994195.1 of Asaia spathodeae NBRC 105894. Classification (NCBI taxonomy): domain Bacteria; kingdom Pseudomonadati; phylum Pseudomonadota; class Alphaproteobacteria; order Acetobacterales; family Acetobacteraceae; genus Asaia; species Asaia spathodeae. The sequence continues at coordinate 20,273 of NZ_BAPY01000007.1, forward strand.
CCTGACGGCACCACCCTTCTCGGTCGCGCTGCCTTCGCTGCCGATGGCTCGGCCAGCATCATCGGCTCGGCGCTGGGCACCAGCACCGTCTCGGCCTATGTCGAAAGCCTTGTCGGCGTGGAAGCCGGGGGTAGGACGGGGCTCACGGCACTCATTGTCGCCCTGCTCTTTGCCGCCTCTTCCGTGCTGTGGCCGCTTATCGTGATGATTCCTCCGGAAGCCACGGCGCCCGTGCTCATTCTCGTCGGACTTTCCATGCTCTCGGCTCTGGGTCAGGCCGCCAATGGCTCGCAGGAGGCGCTTCTCACCCCGGCATTCATGCTGCTGATCGCCGTGCTGACCGGCAATTTCATGATCAGCCTCGCGCTCGGTCTGCTCTTCTATTCGCTGATGCTGCTGGTCACGCGCCAGTTCGTCCGGCTCACGCCGATGGTGCTGGGACTGGACGCCGTGTTCCTGTTCTATCTTTTCCTGATCAGCCAGACCGGGCTCGGGCAGGGCTGACCCTCCTCTACGAAAGCCTGCTCGTCATGTTGTGAAGAGCAGGCGCGGTAACGACAGCGACGCAGGGTCGTTGACACAGGCAAGTAAGGGTTCCTGGCCTGGAGCCCTTCATCAACAGCAATGAGGCTTGCACCCGTGTCATCCCTTCTGAACGAACTCGCCCCGCTCAAGGACGAGTTCATCGCGCTTCGCCACGACCTGCATACGCATCCCGAACTCGGCTTCACTGAAAAACGCACCAGCGATATCGTTGCGTCGAAGCTGACAGAATGGGGCTACACCATCGAGCGCGGCATCGGCGGCACGGGGCTTGTCGCCACGCTGAGCAACGGCAGCAGCAAGAAAATCATCGGCCTGCGCGCCGAAATGGACGCGCTGCCAATTGTGGAGACGACCGGCCTCCCCTGGAAAAGCGCCCAGGAAGGCGTTTCGCATATGTGTGGCCATGACGGACACACCACGATGCTGCTCTGCGCGGCCAAATATCTTGCCGAAAAACGCCCTTTCGACGGGACACTCCACCTCATTTTCCAGCCTGCAGAAGAGCTGCTCTGTGGCGGCAGCCGCATGATCGATGACGGCCTGTTCGACAAATATCCCTGCGATCTCATTTTTGCGCAGCACAACATGCCCGGCTTCCCGAGCGGCAATTTCTATTTCCACAAGGACGCCGCCATGGCGTCTTCTGACACGGTCAAGATCACAATCAAAGGCAAGGGCGGCCATGGTGCCATGCCCCAGAAAGCCAAGGACCCGGTTCTGGCCTGTGCCCAGCTCGTCATGGCACTGCAGAGCATCGTCTCGCGTAATGTCGACCCTTTCGCCCCGGCTGTCGTGACAATCGGCGCCCTCAATGTCGGGCGCGCGGCCAATGTCATTCCGGCTGAGGGCGAACTGCTTCTGACCGTCCGCACCATGACCGATGAGGTGCGCAAACTCGTACTGAGCCGGATCAGCGACATCGCCACGAATACGGCGCTCACCTTCGAATGCCAGGCCACGATCGAGCATGAGAATGGCAGCCCGGTTCTGGTCAATGGCAACAAGGCGATTGATTTCGCCCGCAATACCGCCGCCGAAATCGTCGGCGCCGATCATTGCCATGACAGCCCTGCCTTCATGGGCAGCGAGGATTTCGCCTTCATGCTGCAGGCTCATCCCAATGGCTGCTACTGGTTTGTCGGCAATGGTACGGAAGGGTGCAATGGCACGCCACTGCATAATGGCGGCTTCGACTTCAATGACGCCAACATCATCCCCGGTGCGTCGCTTTTCGTCGGGCTGGTAGAGAAATATCTGGCCCCTTCACGCTGAAACAGGCCTGACACCCACAAGGTTTCTGACGGCTATAGCCCCGTATTGGTGCAGCCGTCAGAAAGACGCGAAGACGCTCAGCGCTTCAGACACATACCCACGGTCGGGCTTCGCCCCTGCGTTGCCATGATCAGGCACCCTGACCGGTCAGAATTGCGAGTAAATCAAAGAAAGAAAAACATATTATATTTTTTAACAGGCAGTCTCTGCCTATTTTTAAACACAGTATTATCGTCCATAACAACTGTGATACCGGGAGCGTGATGCAAAACTTCCCCGGTATCACACCTTCATTACGAAGTTTTCCGAAAATTTCACTTTGCGTAACATGGCACCCCTTGTCCTGGGCAAATGGTAATGAATGCCATGCGTTGAAACAGCCGATGCAGACGCCATCGGGCAAATCCGACCGCTTCCTCAGCACGTACTCACCGATAAATATGGTTCAGGCTGAACGACCCAGAAACCGGGCCATCTCGTCGCGTGCTGTCTTGGCATCACGGCCAAGCGCCATCAGATCGCCTATCTGACCCGGCTGACGCACGAGGCTGCGCATCAGCTTGAAGGGCGAGATCCGCCCCTCTGCCAGGACATCGCGCGCTGCGGGGGGTAGATCGCGTTTTGAATCGTCACAGACAACACGCAGGACTGCAAAGGGCAGGCCGGTACTGGCCACAAACCCGCTTTCCATATCGACGGCCAGACAGCCGGTCTGGGCATGAAGGGCGGCCTTGTCGGCAGCCGTCGCGACAAGCCCGTCGCTATGCAGAATGCCGCCATGCAGCACGCCGGGCTCCCCCACACCGAATTCACGCGAGAGCGCCGCATCGGTCTTGATGCGCGAACCGTTCACCAGCACCCATTGCGGAATCACAAGGGCACCGGGCATCAGATCGGGCGCCAGCCCGGCGGCGCAGCCGAAAGATAGAAGACGGCTTGCCCCGGCTTCCAGCAGACGCGCCAGCGCTGCCCGCGCCCCGGCAGCGCTGGCGCCACTGATAGCCACCATCGCATCGGGGCAACGCGCCCGTATCAGGCGCGCTTCGGCTTTCAGCCCAACGAGAACACCAAGCATATCAGAAACCGTGCTCGACCCGGCCGGAATTGCTCAGTCCCAGATTGCGGAAGCGCGACAACGCCATGAGCGGGAAGAACTGCTTGTAACCGTGATAGCGCAGATAGAAGACCTTCGGGAAACCGACTGCGTTATAGGGCTTCTCCTGCCATTCGCCCTTCTCGTCCTGCTGCGAGACGAGATAGGAAATGCCACGCTTCACCGCTTTGCTCTCGCGATGCCCGACAGCCATCAGACCCAGAACCGCCCAGGCCGTCTGGGTCGGCAGGCTCATATCGTATTCGCCAGGCGTTGCCCCTTCATAAGAGGCACAATCCTCGCCCCAGCCGCCATCTTCACGCTGCGTGCTTTCCAGCCAGGCCACTGCGCGCAGCACAGCCGGATCGTCATGCGGTACACCTGCGATATTGAAGGCGCAAAGCGCCGACCAGGTGCCATAGATGTAGTTCGTGCCCCAGCGCCCGAACCAGCAGCCCTCTGCCTCCTGTTCGCGACGAAGATAGTCCAGACCCCGTTCGATGACGGGACGGTCTTCAGGGAAGCCCAGTTCGCACAGGAAAGAGACGCAGCGCGCCGAGACGTCCGCCGTCGGCGGATCGAGCAGCGCCCCATGATCGGCGAAAGGAATATGATTCAGCGCATCGAGATCATTGTCGATATCGAAGGCGCCCCAGCCACCATTGGTGCTCTGCATCCCGACGATCCACTCGCGGGCGCGGGCGATTGCCTCGCGATTGCCCTCCGGATCTTCACGATTGAGCAGCATGCCGACCACCGCCGTGTCATCCACGTCGGGGTAATAGTCGTTTTCGTACTGGAAAGCCCAGCCACCAGGCCGCACATCGGGGCAGTTGATGGCCCAGTCGCCCTTGACGTTCAGTATCTGGCGCTGGCGCAGCCATTCCATGCTGCGTTGAAGGCGCTCGCGCGTCTCTTTCGGACGCGTGGCATCGGGGCCGGAGGCGGCCTCTGCCATGGCGATACCCGAAAGCCCCGTATCCCAGACAGGCGAGACGCATGGCTGGCAATAGGTCTCGTCTTCCTTTTCGACGAGCAGTTCCTGAATGCCCTTCCAGGCCAGTTCGACGCGGGGGTCGTTATCGGGCACGCCGAGTTCGCGATACATCATCACGACATTGGCCATGGCCGGATAAATGGCGCCAAGCCCGCCCTCACCGAGACGCGGCTCGATGAAGTCGATCGCCGCCTTGATGGCCTTCTTGCGCAAGGCTGGCGGGAAACGATGCTCGATCGGCCGAAGCATCGTATCGACCTGCTTGAACACCCGCCCCCACACAGAGCGATAAGGCCCGCGAATCCAGTCCTTCACCTCTTCCGGCGGGGTGACGAACAATTCCTGGATATGGATATTGCGCGGATTGATGGCACGCGGCTCGAGGGTACGCAGCACCAGCATCGGTGCCACCACACAGCGCGACCAGTAGGACATGTTCCACATGGAGAACACGGCTGCCTTGGGCACGAGCATCAGTTCGACCGGCATGACCGGCGTGGCACGCCAAGGCACCTCGCCGAACAGGGCCATCTGGATGCGCGTAAAGACATTCGTTCGTGCGGCACCGCCACGATCAAGAATGGCTTCACGTGCGCGCTTCATATGCGGCGCGTCGATATCGTCCCCGATCGCCTTGAGCGCGAAATACGCCTTCACCGAAGCGGAAAGGTCGAAACCGCCATCATGGTAAAGCGGCCAGCCGCCATGCGCGCCCTGGATACGGCGCAGATAGACGCCAATACGCGCCTGCTTTTCCTCATCGATCCGGTCGAGGTAGTGCTCAAGCAGGACATATTCGGCCGGAATGGTGGCGTCGGCTTCCAGCTCGAACACCCAGTGGCCATCGTCATTCTGCCTGTTGGCAAGCGCGGCATGGGCGGAATCGATAGCCTGACGCACCTGGCCAATATCCGCCTCGGCCGGAATTCCGGTCTCATGGCGCTCCAGAACGTCGGAATAGATCAACATTGCCCGCCCTTGTCCTTTCTAAAATACAGTCTCGATATCAATGTGACAGACCCAGAGCCCTGATGGCCTCCGAGCCCGAGCGTATTGCTCCCTCAATGGTCGAGGGAAGACCCGTCTGGGTCCAGTCTCCGGCGAGCGCCAGATTGGCCAAACCCGTTTTTGCCTGAGGCCGCAGCCGATCCTGCGCTGGCGTGGCGGCAAAAGTCGCCCGCTTTTCACACACCAGACGCACAGGCGGCACGGCTTCAGGCAAGGTCTCGACAAGAACCGGCCCGACAGCCTGACGGATTTCCGACCAGATTGTCGCAATCAGCTCGTCATTATCCCGCGCAGCATAACGATTTGCCGCACTCACAGTCACGGAAAGAATCTCTCCCTTAAGATAGATCCACTCCGCAACACCCCCGACAAGCCCGACGAACCCGACCTTAGCCAGCATGCCACGCGCCGTGACAGGCCCCGGCAGGCGGTAATGGACATTGATGATGCTCTCATAGGCATCCGGCGCCGTGAAACCGGGCAAATGCGGTTCGAGCAACGTGCGCGCCACGGGCGAAGGGGCTGCAAACACCACCTTGTCTTCCGGCCCGATCGCAATGGTCTCGCTGCCGCTTTTCAGTCCGACAACACGTCCATCCTGCACATCGAGCCCGGCAATGCGCGTGCCGCAATGCACTTCGCCCTGAAGCCGCCTGAGATGGGCAATGGCCGGATCGACAAAGCTCTCCGACAGACCTTCAGCCGGATACCAGGGGCAGCAGGCCGTGCCGCCAAGAGCCAGGGTCTCTCGCATGATGGCTGCCAGAAGCGCAGCACTTGCCGTCTCGAGTGGCGTATTGAGCGCCGAAATCGCAAAAGGCTCCAGCAATCTGCGGGTCAGCATGCCCTCGCCCAGAAACGCGCTGACCGTCTGATCCGGCCCCGCCTTCAACAGGCGCCCCAGCATCGCCAGCTCCCTGAGTTTCATACCCGGCACACGGCGGCGTCTGGAAAACGCCCAGAACGGTACGCGCCCTCTCGACAGCTGAAGCGTCCAGCCCGTGTTGGTTGAAAGATCGAACCAGGGGAATAGCGGCGCCCCCGGACCCGTCAGGGTCTTTTCGGCACCGATCAGACCGAGGTAGCGAAAGCTCGCCTTGTTGGCCGAGAGCAGCAGATGGTTGCCGTTATCGATACGCGCGTCGAGCGCCTTGTCGTAATAGGAACGCGCCCGCCCGCCACAGGCAGGGCCTGCTTCATAAACCGAGACACGCGCCCGCCCTATGACATCAACCGCAGCGGAAAGACCGGCCAGACCACCGCCTATGATATGAACATGGGTCATGGATCAGCGATAATAGGCGAGAAGGGAACGCAGGATGCGGGCGGCCTTGCTGATCTTCACCGGCACGTCCGGGTGACGCCAGCCCCGACGCAGCAGCGCCTTCAGGATCGGATGATACGACGCTGCCATGATACGCGCCGGACGCATCGCCACGGAGTCGCAGCGTTTCATGGCACGACGTGCTTCACGAAAATGATCGGCTGCGCGCTTTGCCAGGATACGGGCCATCGGGTCGAGCCCCAGCGCATAAAGCGCCTCCTGCGGGTCGAGCGGCACATCGTACCGCACCAGCAATTCGCGTGGCAGGTAGAGACGCCCCCTGTCAGCATCTTCCTGCACATCACGCAAAATATTGGTGAGCTGCAGCGCACGCCCGAGATGATGCGCCACCCGATCGGCCTCAGGAGAGGAATCACCGAAGACGCGCACCGAAAGCCGCCCCACCGCCGAGGCCACGCGATCGCAATAGAGGTCGAGCGTTGCTTCGTCGGGGGCCACAATCGGGCCTGCCGCATCCATCGCCATGCCGTCGATCACGGCGGCAAAATCTTCCTTGCGCAGACCAAAACGGACAATGGTGGCGACCAGCACCCGATCGAGCCCGTCCTGGGTCTCACCCTCGTAAAGGCGGTCGATCCGCTTGTGCCAGTCCTTGAGCGCCTCGAGACGATCCGGAACCTGAACATCCCCGTCGGCAATGTCATCCACCTCGCGGCAGAACGCATAGACGGCAAACATGCCGTAACGTTTTTCCGGCGGGAGAATCTTCATTCCCTTGGCGAACGACGTGCCAGCGCGGGTTACAATGGCATGAACATGCTCAAGATCGGCCGAGGCACAGCCCAGCACCGCTTCCTGTCGAAACCCGCTCACCGCTTCATCCCTGTATCATCCAAGAGCTGCGCCTTTTACCTGCAAAAAATCAAACAGCAAAATCCGGCCCGCGCCACGGGCGTTTTGACCCTGTTCGCTCCCCTGAGGGGGCCCCTCTGCAACAAGGAAAACACACCATGCGATTCTCACACTCTCTCGCTCTTGGCACGCTCGCCCTGGGGCTGGGTGCCGGCCTCACGGGCCAGGCTCATGCGCAGCAGACGGCCACCGCCCATGCCGATCACCTGCTCAAGGCCGACCATTCATGGAACGGCAAGGCCTATACGCATTATCCCTCGGGCCAGCCCACGCTCATGATGATCAAACTGACCATCCCGCCCCATACGGCCCTGCCCTGGCACACGCATCCCATTCCCAATGTCGGCTATGTGCTGGAAGGCCAGCTGACGATTGAAGACAAGGCCAGCGGGGCGAGTCACACCTTCCATCAGGGCGAGGCCTTTGCCGAGAGCATGGATGACGCCCATCGTGGCGTTTCAGGCGATACGGCAACAGTCTTGCTTCTGACCTATGCTGGCGGCAATAATCTTCCAACTTCGATCCCCCTCAAGGGTGAAAAGAAAGAATACTGATAAAAATCCCGAAATTTCGTGTGGAAAATGATTTGACATTCGAAACGAATGACCGTCTCCTTGCTGTCATCTGACCCATCGGAGATAAGCTCATGACCGCGCCACTCACCCAGGAAGCCAAAGAAGATCTTCTGGAACGTGGATATTCACGCCGCCATTTTGGCCGCCTGACGAGCCTGCTCGGCATGAGCGCCGCCCTGACCCAGTTCAGCTCCTCGGCTTTTGCCGCCATCAAGGCACCCGGCGATGACCCGTTTGTGGGCCATCCCGACATGATCCGTATCGGCAGCAACGAATGCTGGACCGGCCCTTTCCCGTCTGCCGTCACGGCAGGCCAGGCTCAGGTGCCCTATGGCAACCGCTACGAGCCCGACCACCTGCGCTCAACCCTGCTGCGTACCGCCTCGTCAGTTGAGGGCATTTCCGAAGAGCACATCCTGCCCTGGCCCGGCTCCAGCGACCCGCTCTGCCGTTCGGTTGTGACCTTCTGTTCGCCCGAACGCGGTCTGGTAACGGCCAACCCGACCTATGAAGCCGCCTGGCGCACGGCTGACTGGATGAAGATCAAGCTGACGCGCGTGCCGCTCTCGGCCCATAACGGCTACGCCACCGACGTGCGCGCCATGCTCAAGGCCGACCCGAATGCAGGCGCCTATTACATCTGCAGCCCGAACAACCCGACCGGCACCGTCACCCCGCTGGAAGACATTGCCTGGCTGGCCGACAACAAGCCTGCCGGTTCGGTCATCATCGTTGACGAAGCCTATATCCACTTCTCGGGCGCCCCCAGCGCCATCTCGCTGGTCAAGCAGGGTAAGGACGTCATCGTTCTGCGCACGTTCTCAAAGATGTTCGCCATGGCTGGCCTGCGTCTCGGCCTCTCCTTCGCCCGGCCGGACCTGCACAAGCGCATGATGCGCTATGACGGCCCGAACATGATCTCCATGCTCAACATCGTGGCGCTCGCTGCGGGTGCGGTCAGCCTGACCCAGGCCGATGCCATCAAGGCACGACGCGACGAGATGATCGCCGCACGCAGCATGACCTTCGATCACCTTGCCAAGCGCAATATCCGCATCGTGCCCGGCAGTCAGGCCAATATGTTCCTCGTGGACTGGAAAAAGCCTGCGGCCCAGATGAAGACGGCCTTTGCCGCCAAAAAGGTCGAAATCGGCCGCAACTGGGATATCTGGCCGACCATGTCGCGCGTGAGCGTTGGCTCGATGAAGGAAATGGAAGGCTTCTGCGCCGCCCTCGACCAGATTCTGGCCTGATCATCATGCGGGGCCCTGGCCCCGCATTCGCGAAGGGAGGCAGCTCCCTTCGCGGTTTTTCCCCTCAACGCCCAGCATGGCCTTGAGGAAAAAGAAACGGACCGACCGCCTTTCGCGAGGCTGGATCGGTCCTTTTTTTAACCGATGAGTGTCCGTGCGCCTTTGGCAAAAGCAAGCACCCCGTCGCCACGACCGAGCTTGACCCGGCCCGCCACAGGATCTTCACGACGCAGCCTTGTGGCAAGACGCTGCGAGAGCGCCACCACGACCGCACAATAGGCGCGCATGCGCCGATCGCGTACCAGACCCGGCAGGGCCGAAGCCTCACGATTCAGATGATCGACCTCGTCGAGCAGATGGTCGAACACACGGCGTAGCCCGGGCTTGCTGCGCGCCAGAAGCACATCTTCTACCTTGGCGCCCTCGGCATCGAGCATATCCTGCGGCAGATAGGAGCGGTTGAGGGTTTTCAGATCGCCCGTCACATCCTGCAGGTGGTTGAGCACCTGCAACGCGCTGCAAAGTGCATCCGAGAGCGGGAGCGTCTCGACCTTTTCGCCATGCAGCAACAGCAGGAAACGGCCGACCGGATTGGCCGAAAAGCGGCAATAGCCCAGCAACTCGTCCCAGTTGCCATAACGGTTCTTCACCGCATCCTGGACGAACGCCGTGATCAGATCGGTCGCGGTCTCGAGCGGCACGCCGGTCTGGAGCAGATGGCGGCGCAGGATCGCGGCTGTCTGCGCATCGGCACGATAGAGCGCCTCGCGCTCGCCGCGAATGACCTCCTCCATGCCTTTCAGCCTTGCAATCTTGGCGTCGGCAGAAAGCGTGGCGTTATCGACCATATCGTCGATGACACGGGCAAAATTGTAATAGGCCGTGACATGCGCCCGGTTCGCTTTCGCGAACAGAAGAGACCCGACCGGGAAATTCTCGTCGCCTGCGCCCTTGGGCGAGGTGACGTCAGACTCGCCCCAGACCGGGTCGATGGTCTTGCTGATGGCGTTCATCAGGCGTGGGTCTCCTCGGTATAAAAGCGGCTTTTCCATTGAACGCCGCGCCCGCGATGATGATCGACCGCAGACCCGATGGTTGCCGCCATATAGAACGCCGCTACAACCGGCAGGGCAAGCGCACGCAAGGGCGAAAGCTTAAACCGTGAAAGTGTTGGCAGAAAGGAGACGGCAGCCAGAAACAGCGAGGCGCCCCCCATGACGCGCACCCGCCCGCGACCGAACAGCGCAAAATAGACAGGTGCCAGCCAGACCAGCCCCATGCCGATTATCGTGCAGAGCAGGATGACCGGCGAATAACGCAGCTGCACATAGGCTGTGCGGGCGATCATGCGCCAGATATCGCCCGCCCCGCGATAGGGGCGGATCGACCAGGCAAGCGTGCTATGGCCAAGATAGAGCTTGCCCCCGGCCCGCTTGATGTCAGACGCCAGAGAGCAGTCATCGATCAACGCCCCGCGTACTGTCTCGACACCGCCGATACGTTCGAGCATCGCACGACGCACCAGGATCGTACCGCCCGCTGCACCAGCCACTTCGGAAGCCGGATCATTGACCTTCTCGAACGGATAGAGCATCGCGAAGAAATAGACGAAAGCAGGCACCAGAAGGCGTTCGGCGGCGCTTTCGCAGTTCAGCACCACCATTTCCGAGACCATATCAAGCCCGTCGCGCTGCGCCTTTTCGACCAGCGTTTCGAGATGCAGGGCCGAGTGCAGAATATCGGCATCGGTCAGCAGAATGAATCCGTCTGCATCCACCTTTTCGCGCGCGACCATCTCACCCTGATGCACCGCCCAGAGCTTGCCGCTCCAGCCTTCCGGTCGCTCGCGCCCGGTCACAACAGTAAGGCGACCATGCGGGTCGGGCACCTGACGGGCCAGATCGCCCGTACCATCCGTACTGCCATCGTCGACCACAATGACACTCAGCCTGCCCTTGTAATCCTGCTGCAGCAGCGTCGCGAGACATGGCTGAATCGACTCGGCTTCATCTCTGGCGGGCACGACGACAGCGACATCCGGCCACACACTGGCCGACACCGTATTGACCGGGGTCAATCGGGTGCCGGTACGCCAGAAACGGCCATGGGCAAAAAGCAATTTACCCCAGGCCGCCAGCGCAGAGACGGCCATCAGATTTCTGATCATTTCGTAGAGATCCGCCCATGTTCGCGAAACCAGGTTATCGCGTCTGCCACAGCCTCGCGCGCCGGACGCGGCGCATAACCAAGTTGCTCCTGGGCCTTGAGAGAGGTGAAAAACATCTTTTTCTTCGACATGGCGAGCGTCTCGCGCGTCACACGCGGCTCGATCCCAAAACCGCGCGCCAGCCATTCCGAAACGATGGCAACAGGCTGCAGCCAAGACTGTCTGAGACGGATACGCGGCGGCTTGACGCAGGCAACCTCGCTGATCAGGGAGAAGAAATCGCCAAGCATGTAGTTTTCACCACCGAGAATGTATTTCTCGCCGATCACGCCTTTTTCCAGCGCCAGGGCATGCCCCTCGGCCACATCATCGACATGCACGATGTTGAGCCCGCTATCGACATAAGCAGGCATATTGCCAGAGGCGACATCGACAATCATCTGACCTGTCGGGGTCGGCTTGATATCACGCGGGCCTACCGGTGTGGACGGATTGACGATCACTGCAGGCAGGCCACGCTCGCGCACCAGCTTGAGCACTTCCTGCTCGGCCCGGTATTTCGAAAGTTTATAGACCCCGATCACGTCGTGTTCGGTGACAGAGGTAAGTTCATTGGCAGGTGTCGCATCCTTGGTCAGGCCGAGGGCGGCAACAGACGAGCAATAGACAATACGCTCCACACCAGCATCGAGCGCAGCCATCATCAACCGACGCGTGCCCTCGACATTGGCCCTCATCATGACAGCGGGGTCCGGCACCCAGAGGCGATAATCGGCGGCCACATGAAAAAGATAGCGACACCCGGCGAGAGCCGGACCGAAACTCTCAGGCGCGGTGAGATCACCGATCACCAGATCGGCGTCCAGTCCTTCGAGATTTGACAGATCAGCCCCTGCGCGCACCAGCAGCCTGATCCTGTGACCCCGTTGCTTGAGAATACGCGCGACTGCCGAGCCAACAAAACCGGTTGCCCCGGTAATCAGCGTGTATTCGCTCATGATAGGCCTTGATGCTCACGTTTATTGCAAATTGATATCGCACCATACCGTTCACGGAAGGACAAGCAACCTGCGGGTGATGGCTTTTTCGTCATGTTACGCCTTGGAGTAGCGAAAGCAGACTGTCTGGTGTAGACAGCCGCGAACACTCGACAGCGCGACATATTCTAGAAAATGCCGCAGAAACCTCATCTGCCCTTTTCCCTGGCCATATGAGGGCCCTCGCAACCCTGCGTCGTTCGGACAAGACTGGCCTTGAAAACCCTGACCTTCATCCTCTCCCTGCTCGGCCTCGCTCTGCTGACAGGGATCATGGCCTGGCTCGGCATCGGTCATGTTTTCACCGCCATGCAGCGTATCGGAGTCGGCGGATTTTTGGCCATGGTTGCCGGTCAGGCGCTGGTCGATGTCGGGCTCGGAACCTCCTGGTATCTCGCCTGTCCAGAAGTCGGACTTTTCAGAACCATCGCCTCACGCGCTGTGCGTGACGCCGCAGGAAACTGCCTGCCCTTTTCCCAGCTCGGCGGCATGGTGATCGGCATTCGCGCCACCTGCAGCATGCCCACCCTCAGCCGCAGGCTCGGCCCATTGCAATGGCCTGCTGCCGTTGCGACCAATATTGTCGACATCACGACCGAGGTGCTGGGCCAGATCGTCTTTGTCATCATCGCTCTGGCATGCCTTTTCTCCCATACCGGCGCCAATAAATTCACCTGGCCCGTTCTGGGAGGGATGGCCCTGCTGGCCCTTGGCATCGCAGGCTTCATCTGGACCCAGCAGCGCGGCGGCGTGGCCATTCATCATGCCGCACGCTTCCTTGGGCGTCATATTGCCGAAGGCTGGCGCACGACGCTGATCGACAACATGGACAGTTTTCAGGGGCAGCTCGACCTGCTCTGGGCCCGCCCGGCTCGCATCGCAAGCGGCGCCATGATGCATCTGCTCTGCTGGCTCGGTGGCGCTGGCGTTACCTGGCTGTCGCTGGAACTGCTCGGCGCCCATATCGGCTATATCGGTGCAGTCGCCATCGAGGGTGTCGTGTGCGGCATCATGTCAGCCTCGTTCCTCGTGCCTGCCGCGCTCGGCGTGCAGGAGGCGGCTTATGTTGCTCTCGGCTATTTCTTCGGTATCGAGGCCGAAATCTCTCTTGGTCTCTCCCTTCTGCGTCGCGGGCGGGATATTGCGATCGGTATTCCTGTCATGGCGCTTTGGCAGATTTCCGAAATGCGCCGCCTGCGTGCCAGCAAGCATGAAGCCAAGGCCAGCGAAACCCTCGATTACAGCGACAACGCCACTGGGAGCGAAGCATCATGACGATGCCTCTTTTTGGTACGTTCTGCGTCATAGGGCCGGGGCTGATCGGCTCTTCCGTCCTGCGACGTCTGCGCGCCCATCCCGGTCTGGTCGACAGGCTCGTCGTAGCTGATCGCGACCCCGCTGTTCTCGAACGGATACGCGATCTCGATCTGGGCGATATCGTTACCGAGGATATGCAGAAAGCGGTCGAAGATGCCGACTGCGTCATGCTCTGCGTTCCGGTCGGGGCTATTGCCCCTGTGGCTGCCGCCATCCTGCCTCATATGAAGCCGGGCGCCATTCTGACCGATGTGGGCTCGACGCGCCGCAGCGTTGTCGAGGCTCTCACCCCTCATCTGCGCGATGATATCGCCTATGTACCGGCCCACCCCATGGCGGGCACGGAGCATTCAGGCCCAGATGCCGGCTTTGCGACGCTTTTCGAAGATCGCTGGTGCCTGCTCACCCCGTCAGGGGATGCCCCACAAGCGTCCATAGACCGCATCGCAAATTTCTGGCGCGCCATGGGGGCGCGCATTCGCATCATGGATCCAGATCATCACGACACGATCTGCGCCATGGTCAGCCATCTGCCGCATCTAATTGCCTTCACCATCTGCGGCACTGCCGATACGCTGGCTGAAGACATGCGTGCCGAAGTGCTCGATTTCGCCGCCTCGGGCTTTCGGGATTTCACCCGCATTGCGGCTTCTGACCCGACCATGTGGCGCGACATTTTCCTGAACAACAGCGATGCCCTGCTGAGCGTGCTCGATCGTTTCAGTCAGGATGCCGCCGCCATGGCAGAGGCCATACGCAAGGGCGACGAGAAAACCATTGTCGAGACGATCTCGCGTGGCCGGCGTATCCGTCGCAGCCTGATCGAAAACCGGCAGGCCTGATTTTTCAGCAAGGCTGAAGAGGGAGGGGTTCGCTCCCTTGCGGGAGGCGGGAAGTTACTCCGCCTCAGCCATGGGGCGTTGCCCTCCGAAGACCCTCTACCGAAGGCTTACTGGCGGGGCTGTACCCCGCCAGTAACGCGTTCAGATGGTGACGACGCGCAGGGTGTTGGTCGAACCCTGCTGGCCGAAAGGCAGACCGACGAGCAGAACCAGCTTGTCGCCCTTTTCGGCATAGCCTTCCGATACGGCCAGACCGACAGCCTGATCGACCACGCCCTCGACGCCATAGACCGGCGTTTCCTGACCGACCGACATGGCGCGGACGCCCCAGACCATGTTCAGGCGACGCGCCGTCTCATCATCCGGCGTCAGGGCCAGAACCGGGCAATCGGCACGCTCACGGGCAATCTGCAGCGCACCACGGCCGCTCTGCGTGTAGACCACAATGACCGCTGCCGAGACCGACTGCGCAACATGCCATGCAGCTTCTGCAATGGCGCCACCGGTCGTGCCATCGCTGTCGGGGCGAAGAGCCTCTTCCTGCATGCGCCATTCAAGATCGTTCTCGACGCGACGCGTCACACGGGCCATGACTTCCACGGCTTCGCGCGGGTATTTGCCTGCTGCGCTTTCGGCAGAGAGCATCACAGCGTCCGTACCATCGAACACGGCATTGGAGACGTCAGACACTTCTGCACGCGTCGGTGTCGGCGAGGTGATCATGCTTTCCAGCATCTGCGTGGCAACGATCACTGGCTTGCCCTGGAAGCGGGCTTCGCGGATCGCACGCTTCTGCTCGATCGGCACTTCCTCAGCCGGGAGCTCGACGCCCAGATCGCCACGAGCCACCATCACGGCGTCAGACAGCGCGATGATGTCGCTCAGACGCTCCATGGCCTGCGGCTTCTCGAGCTTGGTCATGATCCAGGCGCGGCCCTTGGCGATGTCCTTGGCTTCCTGCACGTCTTCAGGACGCTGCACGAAGGAAAGCGCCACGTACTCGACACCGAGATCGAGAGCGAAGGCAAAATCCTTGTGGTCCTTCTCGGTCAGGGCCGGGATGGGCAGCACGACGTCAGGCACGTTCACGCCCTTGCGCTCGGACAGCCAGCCACCGACTTCGACTTCGGTTTCCATATGCGTCTCGTCGCAGGAGACGACGCGCAGACGCATCTTGCCATCATCGAGCAACAGACGGCTGCCGGGCTCGGCAGCACGCATGATTTCGGGGTGCGGCAGACAGGCGCGGCGGGCGTCACCGGGCGTGCGATCCAGATCAAGGCGGAAACGGGCGCCTTCGATCAGCTCCACCTTGCCATCGGCGAACGTGCCAACGCGCAGCTTTGGACCCTGCATGTCAGCCAGAATAGCGAGCGGGCGGCCAAGCTCGGCCTCGACGTCGCGAATGGTGGCATGACGCTTGGCATGGTCTTCATGCGACCCATGCGAGAAGTTCAGACGGAACACGTCAGCGCCGGCCAGAGCCAGTGTGCGGATCATCTCATGCGTGGAGGAGGCCGGGCCGAGGGTCGCAACGATCTTCGTGCGGCGCTGCTCGGCCTCTTTCTTCACTCCCGTGCCCTGAGCCGAAGCTGCCTGAGGTGAGGATGTCATACTGATCTCCGATCCAATTGCTGCACGTTGCATATCATAGCCTCAGCTAGGCTGAAGCGTCTCTCCTGGCAACAGCCCCCAGAACACACGTCTGGGAAGCCATCCCGTATACCCCTTGACCACCACCTTGCACCATGTCGAACCCTGAGGGCACAGCTTGAGCGTCCCCACGGTTCCCGACTGCAGGACGGCGACGATGGCGCTGTTTTCATCAGACTGGCTGTAAAGCAGCGTATCGCCCTGGCGCTGGCGCGCCTCGCTTTCGCCAGGCACATAGCCCAGCACACGCGCATCGGCCTTGCCGATCACATCGCCCGATTTGGCCGAGGCCTCGCCCACAGCCGCAGCATGACCTTCAGGGGGCTGACCGGGAATGACGAAGGTACGCTGGCCGACCAGCGTTGCCTGATGCACCCAGCCTTTCATGCCATCCGAGTCTTCAATCAGACGCCAGACGTCGAATTCGCGCTCCACTTCAACAGGCAGCCCGCGTCGGTGATAGACCCACTCGATCGGATAGCGCTGTCCCGGCCCCTTGCGCATGAAGACCTTGTCTGCACGCATCGCAGCAAAGCGAGGCAACGGCAGGCCTGTATTGGTCCCCTTGTCCTGCGGGGGCGCGTCGGGTGCGGCAGCCGCTGCGGCGGCATCATCGGCAGAAGGCGGCACAGGCTGCGCTGCAACCGCAGCCGCACCTGCCGCAACACCCGCCGCCGCGACAGCGGCACGCGCATGATGCTTGCCAGTGGTGTGAGACTTCGCGACGCGTGTCCCTTCGCTGGCATGGGCAGATTTATGCTTCCTGCCTACCGCCTTCTTGTGATGGGCGCCTGTCTCAGCCGCCGCGGCCTTGGCCGAGGCTGAGGAAGAGGCTGCATGTTTATGGTGATGTGCAGGGTGTTTTGTCGTCTGTGGCGCCGCTTCTGCCAGCGCGCCGAACGGCAGCAGAATCGTCAGCCCGATGCCGTAGACGATGCGGAATGTCTTCATGGGTGCATGGGTGCCAAGTTGTGGCGCTTCGGGCAAGAGGGCGACCGCGCTACAGGCTCAAAATCTGAGCGTCAGCTGTGCGCTCCAGAAAGCTCGTCACACCACAGACACGCGTCCCGCCACAGAGATCCTCAACAGTGAGACCGGCGGCCTTCATCCCGGCCTCGCAGGCCAGAACCTCGCCGCCAAGCTCGAAAACGGCGGAACGCAGGGTTTCGAACCCTGCGACCCCCCTCTCCTGGAACTGTGTATCGAGCGCCACACCCTCCAGTGCAGACCAGTCCTGGCGCAGCGCCTCGACGCTCAAGCCCCCGGCAAACAGGACAACATCGCGCCCGAGAGCCAGCGCTCCCGCAGCGAGCACAAACGCGTGATGAGCCCGTTCGAAAGAGCGATCGGCCAGAATGATTCCCATCACGCGCATCGTCAGCGTTCCCCTCCGCAACAGGCACATTCAGGGTCCGGCGGCAGATCGAATCTCCGAAACGACGCATTGAGTGCACTCCAGACTAGAACACGGCCACTCAGCCCCTGCCCGAGAGAAAGCAGCTCCTTCAGCGCCTCTATCGCCATCAGCGAGCCGATAACCCCGGTGACGGCACCAAAGATTCCTGCCTGACCGCAGCTCAAAGCCTCGCTCTGTTCGGCATCCGGCATCAGACAGCGATAGCAGGGGCGACCCCGGCCGGGCACAAAGGTCGAAAGTGTTCCGTCGAAGCGCTGCACCGCCCCGGAGACGAGTGTCTTTCCCAATGCCCAGCAGCAATCGGCAACAGCGTAGCGTGTCGGGAAATTATCACTGCCATCACAGACAAGATCATAGGCACCGATGAGATCCGGCAGGTTCTCTTCAGTCACCCGCACAGGGTGGGGTACAATCTCTATTTCCGGGTTGAGCGCCTTGAGACGCAACACAGCGCTATCGGCCTTGCCCTGACCGACATCGCCGGTCTCAAACAGGATCTGACGCTGCAGATTGCTCAGCTCGACATGATCGTCATCAACGATACCGATCCGCCCGACACCCGCAGCTGCAAGATAAAGCCCGACCGGGCTGCCGAGCCCACCAGCCCCAATGACCAGAACAGACGATTCGCGAAGACGCGCCTGCCCCAACGCTCCGATTTCCGGCAGCAGGATATGCCGCGAATAACGGCTCAGGGCATCATCGGTGAAGGTCAGATCAGGCAAATCGGGCGACATGATGCAAAGGAAATCCGGCTCTCAAAGAAAACTTCGTTGGCTCTCAGGATTTAGATGACAAAAGCGTGTCCACTCCCATAACATAGTAGCGTTCACCGAAGAAAACAGAGGCTTCTGCCATCCGGAACGACGCTTGTTGCCGGCTTGATCGATAAAGACGCACGGTGGTCGTGCGTTCATGTCCCTTTTGCCAGTATTAAGAGAAACGCCATGAGAGACCCCGCCGGAGTCCCCTACGAAGCTGCAGCGTTCTCGGAGCGCCTGACATGGCCCTCATTCAAGCGCATGCCCCATATCATGGGGGCTCTTTTTGTCGCGCTGGCCTGCATCTACGCTCTTTCTCCCTATCTCGCGCTCTGGTCTCTCTCCTCGGCGCTGCGCAGCCACGACACAATCACTCTTTCTCAGCATATCGACTGGAGCGCGCTGAGCACTAATCTCAAGGCCGAAGCCATTGACGCTCTGATCGGACCGCCGCCAGCAGCAGATGACCTTCCGGACTTCGGCTCGTCCTTTGCCAGCAATGCCGTCTCTCACGCCATCGATACGCGCCTGACGCCGGAATTGCTCATGACCATGGCGTCGCAGATGGTTGACACCCCTCGAACGGCTCCCGATTCGAGTCTGAGACAGCTTTACGCCCGCCTATCGGCCCATTTTGTCTCGCCCTTGCGCTTTGAAGCCGGTCTGGTGACCGCGCCCGGCCAGAGACCGACAATCGTGCACATGAAGTTCGAACAATGGCGATGGAAAATCACCGGCTTCGATATTCCGAAGGCCATCTGATTTCCGTGCGGTCAAACGCGCTGCCCTCTCAGAACTTGCGGCGCGTAGCCCCCAGCCCAAACCGGTGCATCACTCTGGCAATGGTGTAGGGCAGTACCAGCACATTGCGTGACTTCGAGTGCAGGCAAAGCTGAAGCAGGCGCAGACGGACACGATCCTCGATGCGCAGACGCGTATGGCTGAACATGATGCCCACGAACTCATCAAACATACCGATCAGCTCATCGCGATGCTGCGCCATTCTGATCTCATGCTCGTAACGGGCAAAATAGATCGACTTGAAGGCCTCTCCCGCAATCAGATTGCTGAACCGGGGAAAGAGGAGGTCGCGCACATAGATCGCACGCCGCTCGGGATCTGAGGCAAAAAGCCTGCACAATTTGTGGATGTACAACATCCGGCTGCGACTCATGCGAATGCTGTAGGACGTGCTGTTCTTGTTGATGCACCAGACCGTAACGGCCTGCGGAAAAAAGTAACTCGTGAAGCCGGCACGAAACAGCCTGAGGAAAAGATCGTCATCCTCATAACCCATGAATTGCTGATCGAACCCTCCGACCGCCTCAAACGCCTCGCGGCCAATGATCGACGCTGAAGGCAGGATATGCATATCGCGCTCGATCAGATCCTCGATCGAATATTTCGGGTGTTTGCTGTGTCGGGTGACGATCGAGGTGGCGATGATATGGCCGTCTTCGTCCGCCTCCATCAAGTCGCCATAAGCCCAGCCGAAATGCGGGTCGTTCTTGGGAATATGCCCCAGAAGCAGCTCGATATGGTTCTTGAGGAAGAAGTCATCCTGATCGAGAAAACAGATAAAGGCTGCTTGCGTCAGAGACACACCAAGATTGCGGGCACTCCCTTGTCCGCCGTTTTCCTTGTGATGCACGCTCACATCATAGCGCGCAGCAATGGCCTGCAAGCGGGAGGATTCTTCTTCAGAAGACCCGTCATCGACGATGAGGAACTCGTCGGCCTTCACTGTCTGGGCGAGAACGCTGCGTATGGCGCGTTCTATGTAGCGGGCGCCGTTATAGAACGGGATGATTACAGCAACGGTTCTGCGATCTTCTGCTTTTGCCGATCGGGTCTGGGCCTTCGCCGAGGCCGCTCTGCCTGACGGTTTTCTGGCAGAAACAGCCTTTGTGCCGGTTTTCGCGTCTGGGGCCTTGCTCATTGAGGCGTTCTCCCTGTTCACGCCGACCGCAATCCGGCGCTTTTTACAGCGCCGGAAGTCACGATTGCCATGACGGCGCCTCACGCTTTACTCAGCCAACCCCATCAAGGCGTGGGGTGGCGGGCAAAGCTCGCAGTTCAGACAGGCCGAAACGGGCATCTGCTGCACCGGCCTGTAACGGCTGGTACAGAAAACGCCTCCTCAGCCACGGTCATCAGGCCGGGGGAAGATCTTCTTCAAGCACCGTAATATGGATGGCATAGGAGACCTCGCCCTCGTCATCATCGCGATGAACCGTACCAATGACTTCGTCATTGACAGCCAGTTCAACCGTGTGACCGGCTCGTGCCGGCGGGTTGACGGTCAGCTTGGGTGAGCCGAGCAGGCGACGCAGCGTCGTTTGCAGACGGGTCAGCTCTGAAGCAGGGATAGTGGCCATGATCACTCCTGGATTTTGAAAGCTGGAGCGATCTGTAGAGCATCCTGCCGCCCTGCGAAACCTCCTTTAGGATGCCTGCACTTTTCGCAAAAAATCGGCCATTCTGCTGCCATGTTTCCTTCGCAGCCTTCGCGCTTCAGAAAAATTGCCTGTGGGAGAATCATGCTTCGCTTTCTGCTGGCCCTTGCTGCTCTCGTAGTGGCACCGATGGAAATCGCCTTCGCAGGGGCGGCCCCGTCACATTTCAGTGCCGCCCTGTCGCGTCAGATCTCGAGCGATGGTCCGCGTGCTGTCGCCTGGCGACTGACGCTGAATCATAACTGGTCGCGTGTCGTCAGCGATGTTGCGACCAATGACCCGGCACTGAGTTCGGCGACGCTGCGTGCGCTGCTCGATTACACGCCCAGATATGAAAAAGCTTCCATGCAACAGGCGCTTAGAGAGCGTCTGCAGAAAGACACGCTTGCGGGGCTTGCAGCCCTCTCCCCCGTTTCCCACAGCCCCTATTCGGGCCGGGCTATCTGCGGCGCAGGTGAAGCCCGCTGGAAGCACCAGCTTCAGCCCGCCCTGCTGGCGACGCATGACATCGTCTATGCCTTGCAACGCGAGGATTGTCTCAAGGCGTTACGGTTACATTCCTGAGATTGAAACGATCTTTTAGAAAAGGCAGAGAGAACTTCTTCAGTTTCGGGCTGTTTTTGTCATAAATTCGAAATCACGAATCTGTGACACCCTTCGCGTTGAGGAATTTCTTTGCCTTCCACCCTGCGTATCGCTTCAGGCGCCGTGGCGCTTCTGAGCCTTTCCGGCTGCGGCTATTTCGACTCCCGTGAGGCCCATCGGGCCCAGATCGCGATGATCGGCATGACATCGAACGATCTGCAGGCCTGTGCCGGCATTCCGAGTTCCACCAAGGTGCTCAACGATACGACGCAGATCTATCAATACACGTCGAAGATGAATCTGCCGACCGCGAGTGACTCAACCATCATCCCGGTTCAACAGATCCTGAACATGACCCAGGTTACGCTGGGCGGTGCTGGCACGACCTGCACAGCCATTATTCGCCTCGATCATGAGCGCGTCTCAGAAGTGCATTATGCAGGCGATGACGATGAGATAATCGGGTCTGACGGCATCTGCTCGATCATTACCCGTGGCTGCGCCCGCCAGCCCGAGGCCAGCATGCGCAAGGTCAGCGGCGGGCCGTTTGGCCCTGTTTCCGCTTTCCACTCACCACGTGCCCCCAATCAGAGCACCGCTGCCACCTATAACAAGCAATCCGCCGAGACGGTGCCGAATTATACCGACGACACCAAGCCGGTTATCGTCCCCAGGCCTTGAAAAGCGCGCCCGTGGCAATCTCCTGCTTCATGCGCGAGATTGCCACGGGCAGGCCCACAAACAGCGCCTCCCCGATCAGGAAATGTCCGATGTTGAGCTCGCGCAGCCCGGGCAGTCCGGCGACACGCCCCACATTGGCGTAGGTCAGCCCGTGGCCGGCATGGAGCTCAAGCCCATGTGCCTGCGCAGCCTGAGCGCCATCATAGAGACGCGCGAGTTCCGTCTCGTCCGGGTTATGCGCGTAGGCCCCTGTATGCAGCTCGACAACCTGCCCCCCGATACGCGCAGCAGCTTCGATCTGAGCAGGATCAGGGTCGATGAACAGGGAGACGCGGATGCCCACCTCTCTCAGACGGGCAATTTTTACCTGCAGATCAGCCTGCTGACCGACCACGTCCAGCCCGCCTTCCGTCGTCACTTCCTCGCGTCGCTCAGGCACCAGACAGCAGGCATGTGGGCGAAGCGCGCAGGCTTTCGTCACCATCTCCTCCGTCGCCGCCATTTCGAAGTTCAGGGGCACTGAAAGCTCTTCGCGCAGCCGCGCCATATCCTCATCGCGAATATGCCGCCTGTCTTCACGCAGATGCGCCGTAATGCCATCGGCGCCATGACGTGCCGCCAGAAGGGCGGCTGCCACCGGGTCGGGATGGGTGCCACCACGCGCGTTACGCACGGTCGCGACATGATCGATATTCACACCCAGTCGGATCATGATGTCTTTCCCTTATTCATAGCGCGCCGGGCGCCCAATTCGCGCGCCATACGCAGCGCAGCAAGCAGGCTGGCGGGATCGGCAACACCCTTGCCCGCGATCGAAAAAGCCGTGCCGTGATCGGGCGATGTGCGAATGATCGGCAGGCCGAGCGTCACATTCACCCCGGTCGCCATATCCAGTGTCTTCAATGGAATGAGAGCCTGATCATGATACATGCACAGGGCGGCATCATAGAGAGGCCGCGCCAGATCGGTGAAAAGCGTATCTGGTGGATAAGGGCCGGTCGCGTCGATCCCCTCATCACGCAGAGCATCGATTGCAGGCTGAATCATGTCGCGCTCTTCAAACCCCATAACGCCGCCCTCACCCGCATGAGGGTTGAGACCGGCCACGGCGATACGCGGCGCCTCAATGCCGAAATCGCGTTTCAGCGCGACAGCCAGCGCACGTCCTACCTGCACGATCCGCTCGCCCGAAAGGCCGTTCAGCGCCTCACGCAGACTCACATGCACCGTAACCGGCACCACACGCAGACGCGGTGAGGCAAGCATCATGATTTCCTCGCCCGGCACACCGCATAGCGATGCCAGAAACTCCGTATGCCCGGGAAAGCCAAAGCCCGCTTCCTTGAGCACGATCTTGCTGATGGGGTTGGTAACGACAGCCGATACCGCCCCTGAAAGGGCGAGCTTCGTGGCTGTCTCGATCGAGGCAATAATCGCGCCCGCCAGTGCCCCGTCCGGCTGGCCCGGCAAGACAGGAACCGGAAGGGTGATCGGCAGAACGGGAAGCGCTTCTGCAAACACAGCCGAAGCCTCATGGGCATTCTGCACGATCTGTACCGGCACATGCGGCGCAAGCAGGGCAGGATCGCCGACCCAGAGAAAAGCCTCACCCTGCTCTCGCAAGGCTTTCCAGGCCAGGGCCGTCAGTTCAGGGCCGATCCCGGCGGGATCGCCCATGGTGAGTGCAGGCAGCATGACGCCCCTCATACACGTCGAAACCGGGACTTACCGGCGGGAAAACGCGTCCAGAATTCTCACCCAAGAACGAATGCCCTTATGGAAGGATTCCACACCATATTGCTCGTTGGGCGAGTGAATACGGTCGTCATCCTGCGCAAAACCCACCAGAAGCGAGTCCATATCGAGCGCCTCCTTCACCTCGGCCACGACAGGAATCGAGCCACCGCAGCCAATGGAAACCGCTGGCACACCCCATTCCTCACCCAGCGCGTCGAGCGCTGTGCGCAGAAGGGGGCCATCTTCAGGCACAGCAAAGCCGGTCGATGCGCCATGCTCGGTGAAGCTCACCTTGGCATCAGCGGGCAGAACAGCGCGGATATGGGCACGAAAAGCGGCGCGAATGGCCTCGGGATCCTGCCCCGGCACAAGCCGGAACGACACCTTGGCCATGGCTTTGGCGGGGAGAACAGTCTTGAACCCGTCGCCCTCATAGCCGCCTGATATACCGTTGATCTCGTAGCTCGGGCGCGCCCAGATCTGCTCGATGGCTGTAAACCCGGCCTCGCCTGCAGGCTGCGACAACCCGACAGGAGCCAGCGTTGCGGAGTCATCCGGAAAGATCGCGCGCCACTGCGCCCGCACCGTGTCGGATGGCACAACGACATTGTCGTAGAACCCAGGCAGGGTCACATGGCCAGACTCGTCGCGTACGCTACCCAGCGCCTTGCAAAGCAGTTCGATGGGGTTGCGTGCCGCATTGCCGAACATGCCCGAATGCAGATCATGCGTTGCACAGACGATCTCGACCTCTTCCCCAACAAGGCCGCGCAGGCTCGTGGTAATGGCGGGCGTCTTGCGATCGGGCATGCCCGTATCACAGATCAGGGCCACATCGGCCTTGAGTTCCGTTGCATTGGCCTTGAGGAAAGGCATGAGGTTGGCGCCGCCGCTCTCTTCTTCCCCCTCGATCAGGATCGAAACCCTGACGGGCAACGTGCCGTGCACGGCTTTCCAGGCCCGGCAGGCCTCAATGAAGGTCAGCAGCTGGCCCTTGTCATCAGAGGCGCCGCGCGCCACGACAATCCGGCGACCATCGGCCTCGGTCGTAATCGACGGCTCGAACGGATCGCTCTTCCAGAGCGAAAGCGGATCGGTCGGCTGCACATCGTAATGGCCATAAAACAGGACATGAAGCCCGTCTGCCGGGCTTTCATCATGCCCGACGACCATTGGATGGCCAGGCGTTTCGCGCAGACTTGCAGCAAAACCGAGCGCCGTCAGCTCGTCACGCACCCATTCGGCTGCCTTGCGGCAATCACCGGCATGTCTGGGCTGAGCCGAAATGCTGGGAATGCGCAGCAGGGCAAACAGCCGCTCGAGGCTCTTGTCGAGATCCTGATCGACCCGCGCCAGTACCGTTTCCGTGCTTTCAGTCACCCGCACTCTCCTTTACCACACTCTGTCCAACGAGACGGGCCAGGGTCTGGCGATAGACAGCCCTCATCCGGGCTGACTGGCTCATTGCTGCCTCTGACGCCTGACGCCACGTCTCCTCATTCTGATAGAGACTGACGATCGCATCTGCAAACCGTCCGGCATCGCGTTCAACGTTCAGAGGCTCCTGCAGATTTCCTCCTTCTGCGACACAGGGCAATCCGCAGGAAGCCGCCTCGATGCGTTGCAGCGCAATCTGACCGCTGCCTTCATCAGGAGCGATCAGGACACGACAGGTCGAAGCCAGTTCGGCAAAAGGCAGCTGTCCTGCCACGAGCGGCGCTATCTGCCGATAATGTGTCATCATCGACAGATCGAACGATTGCAGCGACTCATTGGCGACAATGAGCCTGACGGGCTCTGATAACCGCCCTTCAAGGCGCAGAAGAACCTCACGCACGAACCATTTGAGAAAGCTCTGCGTATATCCCGGCACCGTAGCAGGCTGGGCCGCGAATAAAAGATCGTGCCTGTCGCCAAAGTCACGCCCAATCGGGCTGCCTTCAGGCTGTACGGCAACCTCATCGCCGAGAATCGTCAGACCGACGAGCCCGGCCTCACGCAGCAAAGCCGCCTGCCCGTCATTCTGGACCACGATATCCTGGCAGAACCAGGCATGGGTGAGCTCTTCGGCAAGAAGCTGCTCCTGCAGGGCAGGGTCATCGACGACAAGCTTCCTGCCGGGAATGCGCAGATCGTTCTCGCGCTCGAAAGCCTCTACCTCGCGCAGATCAAGCGTCACCCGCTCTTCCGGCAGCAATCCCGCCTTGTCGCTCAAAAGCGGAAAGACCGTATTCAAGGTGTGGCCGCCACAGATCCAGATCCGGTCGAACCCGCGGACACGCTGCTCGATCAGACCTCCAAGAGCGTCGACCGAGCCTGTGCGAAATTCGACGGATTCCGGCATATCCTGTCTCAGGTACGACCGGGCCTCCCCTTCTTTCGTCAGAACGAAGAGTGTGACCTGAAGACCAAGGTCCACGAAGCTTTCGCTCAATGCCCTCAGCCGCAATCTTTGCGACATCTTCTCGGGCGCACCATCGCGGGTCAGCAGCAGAATGCGATCGCCCCAACGCGACGAGCGATGCAGAATCTCGGCGTTCTGCGGCGCCTGAGGCAGATTGCCGCGCAGAATCTCGGCAAAATACCTGCGCAGAACCAGAGCCTCTCTTGCCGTGACCGAAGACAGGTCTCCTTCACGATCAGGCAGACGCACGACAAAAGACGGGTCGTAATAGAGACGCCCCGTCGGCGCCGCCTGACGCAGGCTCAACCCGAGCGCCGCCCAGATGGATTCTCGCTGGCGCAGAGTCTGCAATTCCGGGCGATGAGACGGCAGGTTGCGCAGCGCGTCAGTATAGCAGAGCAGCGCCCCGCCTCCGACCGTATCGCAGGGCCGAACGAAATCGACTTCAGGCGCAAACGCATCCTTGCCGGCACCATAGGCCGAACAACCGCCATCACGCGCGACAGAAAGACCTGCCTCGGCAACCCGCAGATCAAGACCGAGGCCCTGCGGCGCAACAGCAATTGCATCATCCTGTTCAAGGCGCGCCAATGCTGCATCCAGCGAGCCATAAAAAAGATGGCATCCGGCCTCGATCAGCAGCACACGCGCAGCAGCCAGCTGAGGCACAGCACGCTGCCATCCGTCCTGCAGGGTATGAGACGCAAAGGTTACGCGCTCGACCCCATAGGCATAACGTTCGATCTCGGCGGTTTCGTCCCTCGCACCCCGATCGAGCAGGACAACCTGCATGGTTCCGCGATTACCCTCATGCAGCGACGCCAGAGTCTGCAGCACCGCGAGGAAGCTGGTTGCAGGCGAGATGAGGACACTCAGTTCCGGTGTGCCGATATAACGGAAGTCGAGCGGCGAGCGTGACAGAAGCGGGATGAGCGTGTCGGCGCGCAATGCCTGAAGATGGGCGAGCTGTCGAAGCGCGGGCTCGCTCTCTGGTGGTACCTCGACAGGCACCATCCCGTTTTTCACGAGGTCGATAAAGGCGTTGTCGCAGATACTGCGCCAGGTTGGCACATACCCGTTGAGCACTGTGCATGGCAGAGAAATGCCATCGGCCGGGCTCCGCCCCTCAAACAGACCGTAACGGACAAAATGGTCATACCCGTTACGGAGTGAGCGGGCGCGCACCTGGTCGTTCACATCGGGATAGCGCTCAAGATATTCGCGTTCATTGAAAACGGCATTGGGGCTGAAATGCGTTGGCGTTTCATTGGACAGATAATGATGAAGCGGCGACACATATTCACCGCTCTCGATCTTCGCCGCCACATCTTCATATTGAGCCAGATACCAGACCGGATCGAAATACCAGGAGCAACGCGACGTGTTGAGATCCTGCGAAAGGATCAGGCGCGTGAATTCTCCCTTCTGGGGGTCGAATGGCAGGCGCTGCTGGAACAGCTCTGCACGCAACATGTCCGGCACGAAGAAGGGCATGCTGACGCGTCGCTCAAGCTGCCCTTTTTCCAGATAATGATCGTAGCCGTTGCTGTATCCCATTTCCCGCACCAGGGCAGGTGTCAGGTCGGGATTGAGATGGAAATAGTCGCTTTCCGAAAAAAGCCAGTGGCAGGAGCGCCCCCTGTGACCCGTCTCGCAGTAATGCTGGAAGCCGGACTCGAACACACCCATCCTGATGCCAGTCTCGACATCATGATTGACTCGTCGGTACCAGATTTCGTCGAAATACCGGTTGGGCGACTGCGCATAGCGCGCACCATCACGCTGCCAGAATTCAAAAAGACCACGATCGTCAGGCAGGGCGCCCGTCATGTCGCGCACGGCCTGGCCGTAGCGTGCCCGATACCAGACAGGGTCGAAAACGGCCCAGAGCGGTGTATGGGTCTCGCGCTCTTCACCCGGTCCGAGCGCACTCAAGGTCTCTGATATCACGGTCATCTTACCGGCCTCGATGCGTCAGGACTTTGCCCGTCGGCTTTGCATAAGGGCGTTGAAATCGACGGGCTGGATATTGGCAACCGGAAAACCGGATTCGCGGATCAGGTTCAGAAGAAGATGACGCGCAGACGGGAAAAGCTGGCGTGGTGCCTCGACGAGCAGCAACGTCTCGATCATGTCTTGACGGGCATTCTGCAGAGCGAAGAGACCCGAATAGGTCAGATCGATTTTGTAGAGGATTTCAGGCTCGGGCATTTCCGGCATGGGCGGCGTGCGATAGCCGATGCCCTGCATAACAAGGCTGACCTCGAAATTCGGCTGATCCTCGCTCAGTTGCCGGGCGTTGACGTCGATGCGCAGCCCTATATGAGGGCGAGGCGGCAGATTATAGAACACCTCTGGAGCCCCGACAGAAGCAATGCTGGAGGATTTCAGGTATTGCGTGCCGGAGACGAGCAATGTTTCCAATGCAACCCGATCCGAGCGGCCGGTCTTGCCCGTGTCTTCCTGTTCCGACATGAAATCTCGTTCCCTCGATATCTTTTCATAGCGATGCTTCCTGATCGAAAGCATACAGCGCCAATGCTTGTGTCATGACTTGCCGGACAAGACCAGCCAAAGCAGGCAAAACGCCGATCACGCTCATCATTTAATACAGAGCGGTCATCAACCGTCAGAAACCGGCCCCACGCAGAAAACCCAGCGCAGGCAGCGGCGACCAGCTTTTGGGTATTTCTGCCCGCGCGATCTGCCTCAACTCATAGCGCAGGGGCGCCTTCTGTTCGGATACAAGAAACTGTCTGTATTCATGAACCTGCCGACTGCGCCAGGCACAATCGGCCTCGGCAGCCTCGTGGCTTGCATGCACATTGGCAATACGGCTGCGACGCCCCTGCCAGGCAATGACGGCCCAGAGCCGGTCAGCATTGGGCAGAGGCGGTCGGAACATCAGAAGCTGCGACATAAGGGGCACGACCTCCCTGATCACGGGCCGGAAATGACCATGAACGGATCACGTCTCGGAACCCAGCGTCAAGAAAAAGCAACAAACCTTGCCGCTTATCGGAACCCGGGGTAAGGCGATACGATCAGTCTACGGCTCGAAATTCTTGCGCCGATAACCCGTTGAAGTGAGGTCTTTCCGATGGTGCGCTTACTCGTTATCGTCGTTTTTCTTGTCGTTCTCATTACCTTTGCTTTGAGCAACCCCGACCCGCAATCGCTTTGGGTGGTTTCCTATGGCTGGCAGTTTTCGGTCGGCATGCTGGTTCTTGGCGTCGGCGCTGCCAGCTTCCTTCTGGGCGGCTTCGTGATGCTCATCGGCGAGATCAAGCAGCGCTCACGCGCCAGAAAGGCAGAGCAGCAGGTGCGTGCGCTCGAAAGCCAGGTGCTTGACCTGCATCAGCGCATCGACCGCCTGACCGTGGCAACCGACCCCAGCCGTGCCCCCTATGAAGCCCCAGCCACGACGCCCGTTGCTCCCTGATTTCACTTTTCCATCACCACATCCGTTCAAGTAAGAGAGACCATGAAGCGCACCCGCCTGATCGCCGCCCTCGACACACAGGATCTCGACCAGGCACGTGACTGGGCAGAAAAACTCGACGGCACGGTCGATGCCATCAAGCTGGGTATGGAATTCACTTACGCACAGGGTCTCTCTGCCGTGCGCAATGTAGCGGGCGAGCGCACGCTGTTTCTTGATCTCAAACTTCATGACATTCCCAATACGGTTGCCAAGGGCCTGACCAGCCTGGCGCCGATAGGTGCCTCCCTGCTGACCATCCACGCCAGCGGCGGCTCTGCGATGATCCGTGCGGCGCGTCAGGCGATTGACGCTGCCTATCCGCCCCTGCATCGCCCGGTCCTTCTCGCCGTGACGGTACTCACGAGCATCGACGAAGCGGGGCTGCGCGAAATCGGTGTTCCCACGACGCCGCGCGAACAGGTTGTGCGTCTTGGGCGTCTGGCCATGACCGCAGGCGCAGACGGGCTGGTCTGTTCAGCCGAGGAAATTGCCCCTCTTCGCGACGCGCTCGGTGAAGCGCCTGTTCTGGTCGTGCCGGGCATACGCCCCGCAGGGTCTGACGCGAATGATCAGAAGCGCATCATGACCCCACGCCAGGCCGCGCAGGCCGGCGCAGACTGGATTGTGGTCGGGCGTCCGATCACCCAGGCGACAGATCCTGCGGCAGCGGCAGCGGCCATTCAGGCAGAACTCGCCTCAGCATGAAGACTGGGGTCAAGATCTGTGGGCTGACTGATGGTGCGGGGCTAAAGGCAGCCAGCGATGCCGCAGCCGACTGGATTGGTTTCGTGTTCTTCGAGCGGTCACCACGGTTTGTGACTCCGACAGAAGCTGCAGAACTAATTGCTTCGCATGAAGGCGCGCTCCCCAAAATTGTCGGTCTTTTCGTCAAGGCCAGTGACGCGCAGATTGCCGAAACGCTTGCGACGGTCAAACTCGATATCCTGCAGCTCTACGACACGCCGGAGCGCGCGCGCGCCATCAAAGCCCGTTTCGGCCTGCCGGTATGGTTGTCCTGCGCCGTCGAAAGTCAGGACGATCTTCCGAAAGACACGGATCTCGACGGTTACGTGATAGAGCCGCGCGCGCCCGGCAATGCATCGCGCCCCGGCGGCAACGGGATCAGCCTCGACTGGGCACTGCTCCGGAACTGGCATGCCCCCTTCCCCTGGATGCTTGCGGGCGGCCTGAACCCGGACAATATCGCCCAGGCAATCGCCGCCAGCCACGCCCCTGCTGTGGATGTTTCGTCAGGCGTGGAAACGGCGCCGGGATGCAAATCTCCCGACATGATCCGAAACTTCATCAAAAACGCCAGAGGCACTTGCGCGCCAGACAGAAACTGATATGGTCCGCCCGCGCTGGAGAGATGGCCGAGCGGCTTAAGGCGCACGCTTGGAAAGCGTGTGTACGTTAATAGCGTACCGTGGGTTCGAATCCCACTCTCTCCGCCAACCACTCGTACAATCTAGTATTGAATTGTGCCGAAAGTGAAGGATTTCTGCGGATATCCTCTCATTTGGTGTTGCATCACGAATCTTCGGATTGCACTGTATCCCACTTCACGCGTGGTATGGAGTGTGGGCATAGATGGGTCGGTTATCTGCGACCTCTGTGAAAGCCACCAAAGAGCCTGGACTCTACGGGGATGGTGATGGGCTCTATCTGGCTGTGACCCCCTCGGGGAGCAAATTCTGAGTTTGCAGGGTTCAGAATAACGGCAAGCGACGAGATATCGGCTTAGGCAGCGTCAAGAAAGTACCCCTGGCCGTCGCGCGAGAGCGTGCTGTTAAAACACGCATGCAGGTCGAAGTCGGAATTGACCCCGTCTCAGGGCGCCATAAAGAAGCGGGCATCCCCACGTTTCGTGAGGCCGTCTCTTTGGTTTTTGCCGAGAACAAGACGAACTGGAAAAATCAGAAACACCGCGCTCAGTGGTTGTCCACGCTGGAGCGCTATGCGTTCCCCATCATTGGGGACCTTTCGATCGTAGAGCTCGAGGGTCCCACGCGCACGATGTTGTCGCCCCCATTCGGTCGGAGAAGCCGGAAACGGCGCGCCGGGTCCGTCAGCGTATTGGCAGCGTCGTTGATTGGGCTGTCGGCAAAGGCTACAGAACTCTCCCGCTTCCTTTGGCCGCCATGGACAAGTCTCTGCCCCGGATCAAAGGCAAGCCCATTTATCATGCTGCGTTACCCTATGCAAACGTGCCGCAATTTCTCGCTTACCTCCGAGACGGTAATTCGATCGGTCGCTTGGCTCTTTCGGTGTTAATCCTAACGGCAACGCGCTCTGGTGAGGTTCGGGGCGCAACGTGGGACGAGATCGACTTCGATAAAGCCCTCTGGACGATCCCAGCTGAGCGTACGAAGGCAGGCCGGGAGCATGTCATTCCTCTCTCGCCGCCAGCACCCGCGCTGTTGCGTAAAGCTGCGACTTATCGGGAGGCACGGAGCCCGCTGGTCTTTCCAGGACAGCGAGAGGCGAAACCCCTATCGGACATGACGCTGACTAAAATCTGTCGCGACGCCAGAATCGAAGCCACCCCACATGGTTTCCGATCGCCTTTCCGCGACTGAGTTGCGGAAGAAACGACCTTTGATGGTGATATCGCTGAAATGGCCCTAGCTCATGCTATCGGAAACAAAGTTGAGGCCGCTTATCGCCGGGGAAACTTGTTGGAGAAACGGCGGGTTATGATGAATGCTTGGGCTTCATTTTGTATTGATGAAAGGACATCGGTGTGTCGTTAGCCGCTCAAGATCCCAGGCTGCGTTGACAAAAGACCGCAGCAATAGCCGGGCGGCGGCGAGATTGAGGAAGCTCTCGAAAGACAGAACGCTCTTGTCGTAGCGGGTGGCGATCCGGCGTTGCTGCTTGAGCATGCCAAACATACGTTCGATGCGGTTTTGGTCCCGATAGCGGCGATAGTCGGGATGCTCTAGCGCTTTACGGTTCGAGCGTGGCGGGATGATTGGTAGGACGCCTCGCATCAGCAGGCTCTGGCGGAAACGATCACCATCGTATCCTTTGTCTGCCAGTAATGCCCTCGGCGTAGCGGCTGGGATCGCCATGAGCGGCTCGGCGCTGGTGTAGTCCGACGCCTCACCACCGGTCAGGAAACGGCGGTTGTCGCCCGTAGGCCGCGCCCACCGGCCTCGCTCAGGCGGCAACAGCGACCCAATCACGCCCCACTCTGCGCCCGATCGGTCTCCGCGATCCATGGCTGGCCCATAAAAAGCAGCCTTGAATCAGAATGCAGCCCCTCTGGATCCCCCTTTTATCAACGCGACCGAGACAAGTGATTAGATTAACTTTACGGCGCCACAATAAATAGCTTACTAATAAATTTTATAAATGAAAGTTTCTTAATTTCAACGTTATCATATCAATAATAAATGCGCTCATTTTGCACTCGTAAAGACCATCTGTTGAGCATAATTATAGCTATTATCAGGAATTATAGTGCCAGGAACCAGGTTAAAACTTCCATCTTCCTTGGCCTCCTCATCATAATCTTTCTGACTTCCTTGCAAGAGTATAGGCCTTGAAGATAATATCTGTGATATCTGATCACTATCTCTAGAAAAATAAAAACTTGTAGAAGTTTGAAAGACATTTTTTCCCATTTTGTAATGAACACAAATAGCTTGTGAAAAATTCAGTGTACGCAAGCCTCCTTTTGGAACGACCCCATTGTCACCAGCACCATACTTCAATTCGTCGCTAGGAAATACTATCGCTCCAGCAGAAGAATATTCTTCGTTATTATTAAAACTTATTGATTTCTCTAATTTATCGCAGGCGGCTTTCTGGAAGAGTATCTCGTTTGAAGAAATGTCTGCTGTCGTTTCAAAAGAAAATAGAGACCCTACGACAACACCTGTTGCTGGTGCTGTGCCGAAATTATGCATATTGACCATCAAGCCAGTAGACAATTCTCCCTCACGTGACACTCTCAAATGAGGGAGAATTGTTTTGTCCATGGTGACTTTCAACCAAGGACGTATAGTTGCCGTGTAAGTTTTACTAGCTATAGCAGCTTGCTCTTGTCCTGAATTTGCGGAGTCAAGCGCAAGCCATGCAGCGATACAAGCTGCTATCAAGCCAAAAGAACTAACTATATTTGCGAACACACCTGAGCCCACAAATTCTTTCAAAGACTTCATTTTACTCAATAACACCTTTTCAATTATTAATTTACAAAAAATATTGCACCCTCAAAGCACTTCTTTTTTACAATGTTCTTAATCATACCATGCGGGCAGTCTATTTAGCAAGAATATATCAGGTGTGAAGACGAATACTTTTTGTTGATCTCCATATTACTGAGAAGACAGGCAGATTGACTGGGTCGGCTGGATGGCTGTCTGTTGATTGTTAAGATGATAAAAAAGAAAACGTTTGTATGATAGAAAGTTCGTAATGACTTAACAACCGATTGGAGGGATCGAAGAACCGTTGATTGAGGTACTTTGGTTCTGATTTGGGACTGTTACCCGCTTGATAGCAACGCTGTGGTGCTGACCCGCTCCAGCAGGAGGAAGCGGCGTAAGTTGTAGACAATATTGGCGAGCCCGATCCTGATGGTGGCACAGGCGATACCGAAGGTTCAGATCAACAGACTCATTTCCGTTGAAGTGGACGACACTTTCTCTATGTTGGATGTTGGCGATATAGCGGCCATTCGAGACACAGCCTCGGAACGGCAGGTCTGTCTCAAATGCCGTCTATTGTGGTTCGCCTAACAATGTCGGCTTTCGGGCATTAACAGTCTTGTCTTATAGCGCCCCTCCAGAACCATTCGGTAGGTATTTTATGTGGGATAAAATTCTACAAATTAAATAAAGATATTTGTTCTCAACATGTTATGTTATATTTATAGAGGACACTCTCTTTGCCGTTAACTTCCTGAAAAACAAGAACGCTATGGCGTACCTAGTGCGAATACGCCTTTTCTTCATTCGGGGAGAAGCGGTTTCGGCGAGCCTGTAATCCGGAACTCTGGCCGCCCGCATTGCAAGATACGCCCCTGAGCCTCTCTTACAATCGATCCAGAGACCGCTCGCCGCAACAGCGTTTCTTCAGAACCTCAGTGGCAATGCTACCAGGTACTTCAGCAAGGAGAATGCCGTTTGTCATGCATCCCCAGGCGCAGTCTCTTATCCCCCTCCTTCGGTGAGCAGTCTTGTCATGTGCAGATAATATCTTATTATCGATATTTAGATAATAAGAGGATTTCATGGCTACGGAAATGGAAAGCAGGTCGGCCGAGGTGGCCGAGATCCTGAAAACGCTGGCTCATCCGGGGCGCCTGCTGATTGCGTGCACCCTTGTGGAGCGGGAACTCTCCGTAGGGCAGATTGAGCAGGAGCTTGGCATTCAGCAGCCCGCCCTTTCCCGCCATCTCAAAATACTGAAAACCGAACAGGTCATTGCCTGCCGCAAGCAGGGTGTTTCCGTTTTCTATCATTTGTCAGATCGGAAAGTCGCCGCACTCATCCGTTTTCTGTACGAGACCTATTGCGGTGACCGCCATGATGCTGCCTGACCCCAATCTTCAGGGTCTCGTCGGCGGTTTGCTGATCGGCCTCTCTTGCGCAACCTATCTTCTGATCACGGGCCGGATTGCCGGGATCAGCGGCATGGTCGCCACCCTCATGACGGAAAAGCGCCCGTCACCCGGCAACACATTTCTGCTCGGTCTCGTTTCCGGACCGGTTCTATGGCGCCTCATATGGGGCGTCTGGCCGCCAATGACCATCCATGCCTCTTTCCTGACGGTGGCAGTCTCAGGCCTTCTAGTGGGCTTCGGCACTCGTCTGGGCAATGGCTGCACGAGCGGGCACGGCGTCATGGGTATGGCACGGTTTTCTGCACGTTCCCTGATCGCTGTAGCCTGCTTTCTCGCTACGGGAATGCTCACGGCTACGCTCTCCCATCTTCTGACAGGCAGCACACGACCATGAAGCTCATCCATCTGGCCAGCTTCGCCTGTGGCACGATTTTCAGCCTGGGCCTTATTGAAGGGAGAATGATCGATCCAGCTTCTGTGCTCGCATTTCTGGATCTCCGAGGCGAGTGGAAACCCGCACTCGTTTTTGTTCTCGCGGGCGCGTTTGCTGCGGCATTAGGCGGCGTTCAGATAAGCCGTTACATGAGGCGCCCTTTGCTGGATGCGACGTTCCAGTTTCCGACGACAAAAACGATCGATCGCAACCTCATCATCGGCAG
Organism: Asaia spathodeae NBRC 105894; assembly: GCF_025994195.1. Lineage (NCBI taxonomy): Bacteria > Pseudomonadati > Pseudomonadota > Alphaproteobacteria > Acetobacterales > Acetobacteraceae > Asaia > Asaia spathodeae. The sequence goes on from NZ_BAPY01000007.1 coordinate 55,989, forward strand.
CATGCTGTTCGGACTGGGCTGGGGTCTGGTCGGCTTCTGCCCCGGCCCTGCTGTCGCAGCACTTCTGACAGGTAATGCGAAAGGGCTCGTTTTCCTGGCAGCGCTTCTTGTCGGGATGGCCGCATTTTCCCGATGGTCGCGACGGAGGTGAGCACGACACAACCTTTCATATCACGCCAAGACAAGAACGCGAGGAGGCAAGGCGCATTTGCGCCTGAGACGCTTTTTACAACAGCGCCATGGATTGTCCGCACATAGAAAAAGCGAGGGTACGATAATGCCCCCGCTTCCTCTCAGACCACCTGCTTGCGGCCTCGCCAAACCTGCGATCTGGCGGACTCTGTCTCAGCGAATGGCTTAGCTGATGGTGAAATCAGACACCTTCAGATCGGTTACACCCAGGAATGTAATCTTGGCCGTGCCATCAATCATGACCGACGTATTACCGCCCGACACGGTAGCCGTGTTCAGAATGTTCTGGGCCGCAGCGTCACTGCTGGAAGGCTTGTAATTATACAGGAAGAACTTGTTATCTGCTGCCCGGAAGTCGGTGATCGTGAAATTGCCTGCTGTATGATTGGCCAGCATACCAAACATATTGCCCGCCCCAGAACCACCAGTCACGGTTGCGGCGACCGTTGAAGAAGAGACCCCCGTAAAGGCCGTTCCGAAATAGAACTGATCCGAGGCCGTTCCGCCAAGAACAGTCTGCTGGCCTGCGCCAGTCCAGGCAGAAAGCCCCCCTGCAACGTTGCGTCCGTCGATCATCTGGTTGCCAGTCGTATAAGGCTGGTTCGCCGTGAAAAGCAGGCGAGAAGCCGAGCTGAGGGTGGCCACCAGTCCATCTGCGCCAAAAATCGTGCCACTGCCCGCAGCAATCGACGTCTGTCCCGTACCCGAGATGAAAGTCAGTGCCCCGGAGACGCTGATATTCTGGTTGCTTCCATGAACAACCTGCAGATTGCCCGCTGCCGAGATGGTGTCGCCCTGTGTGCCCGTCACCGTTGCCGACCCCGAGCTCACATTCACGACCGACGACGTGCCACCATAGACCGAGCTGTTATCGCCAATCGTGATTTTGTTGCCCGAAGAGAAATCCATGACAGCAGCATTGGTCTTCAGATTGGCGACCGAATTGCCTCCCTGCAGGGAGACCGTATCAATCGCACCGGCTGCACCATAAATGGTGTCCGTGCCGACCGAGGTGACGAAGTTATTCGATCCACCAAGATAGATCACATTGTTACCGGTGCCACCCGTGATCGTATTGGTCCCGCTCGCACCGTAAATCGTGTCGTTGCCCGAGCTCGTGGCGATGTTCCAGTTGCCGGTCGAGTTGGAGGCATTGAAGACGTTATTGCCCTGCGTACCTGCGTAGCTGCCTGAGCTGTTGCCCACCTTCACGGTCGAGCCATACTGATCAGCCGCCACGATATTGAGATAACTGGCCGTATTCTGGGTGGTGTCGAGGGTGACCGCACCGCCAAGCGTCGTGCTGCTCGTAGAGGCGATCACGATATTCGAGTAGTTTCCGGAAACCCCATAGGAGCCTGCCGTATCCACGATCGCCTGAGAGGCCTTCTGGGAAGACACGAAGCTGTTCGAGCCCGTTGTCAGGATGGAATTGTCGAGAGACCCGGCAGCGATCAGTGACTGCAGGCTGGATGCATAGCTCTTGGCCATGGCACCGGCAGTATCCGAGGTCACATAGGGAACATAGACAGTGTTGTTGACACCTTTGACGACGAGATTGGGCATGCTGACCTCTGATTTTGTTGCTGTTGTGGTGCTGCCGGTGCCTTCCTCCGGCGTCATAGAGACGATGGGCGCTGTGCTCGACTGATCGGCATAGCTGACCGTCTTCGAGGTATCGTAAGTAATGGTTGGGTCTTCGACGTTGTAGTTCCCGGTCACATCGGTCGAGAGACCGGTACCCGTTGATTCGACGCCGATATAGGTTCCGCTCAGATACCAGTTGCTCAGATCCTGCAACTGGCTGGCCAGACTCGGATACAACCCCACCATTGCCTTGATGGCTGCCATCAGACCCTGGTTAAGGTCGATCGTTGTCTGGTACATGACCCCGTCATTCGAGGCATCATTGGGGTTGATATAGGCTGCCTGAGAACCAGAGACGTTGTAGATGGAACCGCCAAGCGACTTCGGCAGGCTGACATAGGTCTGCGGAACACCTTTGTAATCGACGGTCTCAAACTGCAGGAACAGCCCGAAGTTCATCGTCGCGCTGTGAAAATTAATCGTGAAATTGATACCGGCCTGATAAGTACCGGTCGTGCCCGAGTAGTTACTGATACCCTGATTGAAAGTGGCAGTCAGCTGGTGATTGAAGGAATATTGCCCATCAATCGCCTTTACGGCCGAAAGCTGAACATCCAGCAGCTTCCCGCCCTGTGCAGCAAGCTGATAGATGTAATGGCCATTATCCGGATCCCGGAAGACGTTATAGCTCGTCTCGCCTGCTGCCGATGTCGATGAGCCCTGCGTCCAGTGACCTACAGAATAACCGAAATTATCATCCCAGACCTGGGTGTCGTCGCCAACTGAAGGGTCAAGCGCGGTTGCTCCGTTCCACTGGATGACAGCCCAGTCGGGAGAACTTCCACCGTCGAGATCGGACATCTCGTCATTGAAGATGATGCTACCATTCACGACCTGCTGAGTATTCATGACGAGATTGGGGCCATCTATACTCGGATCAGTATAGATATCAGTCAGGGCCTGCTGGTTACTGGTGCTCATCGTTAATCCGACTTTCTATCAGCTATATGTGACATACACGCTTCAAACTCACGCTAGTTTGCTATTTGTGTCTTTAAAATACCTTAATTTGCAGACAAAATGATCACTGGAATGTGATTATAATTTACATGCCATTATAACAACGATATTTCGAAAATTTATCAACGCTACTTCGTATAGAAATAGGAGATTAGGAAGAAATTTTGAAAAAAACCTCACGAAAAAATGAATTTCGCAATTTTTTTAGGTATATCGTCTTAGTCTCTGTTAAATTCCATCAACAAATAAACACCTAACCGTCACCTATAATAAAAGATACGCGTCATATCGACGACTATTACGAGTGGCACTCCGTCTTACACGCCATTTCCGGTGAACTAGACTTATTTTCAAATATTGACGAACGGTGACAAAAAGGAAATTTTTGAAACTTTTTGAGGTAATTCGAGACGCTTCTTGGGCGGATGAAGCCTCTTCGTCCTAAAAACGATATTTTCGCCGTCGGGAAATTAGGAGTCCTGCAAGCCTCGGCTAACATCCCCCCTCCTGCAGAAATGTTTTGTTGTAAAGTGGTTGCGATTCGGGCGACCTAGGTTACCTGCCACCATGAGACCCGGCCGGCTCGAAAGCACGATCTGCACTTGAGCTGGTATCGTCCAGATGCGTTGGATACTTACGCCTTATGCCCAGACACTCAACAGACCCGGGTTCACGCCACGACAAGGCAGTACAAATACAACTTGCAGAATAAAAAAAACCCCGGCAGAGCCGGGGTTCTCGTATGACGCGGCATTATACCGCAATCACATCGCCATAATCAGCGCGGTGCGAGCACCATGATCATCTGACGATTCTCGAGCTTGGGCATCTGCTCGACCTTGGCCTTCTCTTCCATCTCGACACGGATACGCTCCAGCATCTTGATTCCGAGTTCCTGATGAGCCATTTCGCGACCCTTAAAGCGCAAGGATACCTTTACCTTATCGCCTTCGGCCAGGAAGGAGTTCATCGCGCGCAGCTTGACCTGGTAGTCATTTTCGTTGGTGCTGGGACGCACCTTGACTTCCTTGATCTCGATAACCTTCTGCTTCTTGCGCGCTTCGTTCTTCTTTTTCTGCTGCTCGTATTTGAACTTGCCGTAGTCGAGAATCTTGACGACCGGCGGCTCAGCCGTAGGGCTGATTTCCAGAAGGTCGAGTCCGACCGAATAGGCGCGAGCAAGGGCATCGCGCGTTGTCATGACGCCAGCCATTTCGCCGTCAGCGTCAATCAAGCGCACCTGAGGAACACGGATTTCCTCGTTAACTCGGGGCCCTTCACGGGTGGGTGCGGCCTGCATCGGTGGTCTAGCTATGGTCGTCTCCTGTCGACGTTTTCGAACAAACTTGCGGTCGGCACTTCAATACGCGCAAGGAGGGCAAAAATTTCATCACCTTAGCGTGACAAAATTAACGTCCTGTTTGCGGGAAGCCCGGTGCCCCGACATAGGCTCGAAACACCGGAATTGCAAGGTTTGCGCGCTCAATCGTCGCAGGTCAGCCCTGCAGGCGGCGCATGTCCGGCGCCTGCGCCTCTTCTGTCAGCAGGGCAAGCGCCTCGTCGAAACCCAGGATCTCCTGCGCGGCTCCTCCCAGACGACGCATCGCCACCTTGCCTTCTTCTGCCTCGCGTCGGCCCACAACAAGGATCACCGGCACGCGCGCCAGAGAGTGCTCGCGGATCTTCGCATTGATCTTCTCGTTGCGGCCATCGACCTCAACCTGCAGCCCTGCTCGACGCAGCTTCTCGGCAACTTGCTGAGCATAGGGTTCGGCATCGGTCACAATGCTGGCAACCACGACCTGGGTCGGGGCCAGCCAGAGCGGAAACTTGCCTGCAAACTGCTCGATCAGAATGCCAATGAAGCGCTCGAAGCTGCCGAGGATGGCGCGATGCAGCATGACCGGGCGATGACGGGCGCTGTCTTCACCGATATAGGACGCATCCAGACGCTCAGGCAGAATGAAATCCACCTGAAGCGTGCCGCACTGCCAGTCACGGCCGATAGCATCTGTCAGAACGAATTCCAGCTTCGGACCGTAGAAAGCGCCTTCACCCGGATTGGTCTCGAACGCCACACCGGCAAGCGCACAGGCCTCCTTCAGGGCATTTTCAGACTTGTCCCATGTCGCATCATCACCGGCGCGTGCATCAGGACGATCCGAGAACTTCACACGGAAATTCTCGAAGCCGAGATCGCGATAGACCTCGTCAAGCATCGCGACAAAGGTGGCCGTCTCCGCAGCAATCTGCTCTTCGGTGCAGAAGATATGCGCATCATCCTGCGTGAAGCCGCGCACGCGCATGATGCCATGCAGCGCACCCGAGGGCTCATAGCGATGGCAGGCACCGAATTCCGCCATACGCAGCGGCAGTTCGCGATAGGAGCGCAAGCCATGGCGGAAGATCTGCACATGGCACGGGCAGTTCATCGGCTTGAGGGCAAGCGTCTTGTCCTCATCCTCGACAGTCGCGATGAACATGTGCTCGCGATACTTGTCCCAGTGCCCCGAGGCCTCCCAGAGCGCACGATCCACCAGCTGCGGCGTGCGGACTTCCTGATAGCCATGACGGGTCTGGATACGGCGCATGTAATCCTGCAGCACCGTGTAGAGACGCCAGCCCTTGGCGTGCCAGAAAATCTGGCCCACGGCTTCTTCCTGAATATGAAAGAGATCCATTTCGCGCCCGATGCGGCGATGGTCGCGCTTTTCGGCTTCCTCAAGCTGGTGCAGATACGCATCCAGCTCCTTCTGGTCGCGCCAGGCCGTTCCATAGATGCGCGTCAGCATGGGGTTGCGATGGTCGCCACGCCAATAGGCGCCTGCCACCTTCATGAGTTTGAACGCCGTACCGATATCGCCCGTGCCACGCATATGCGGGCCGCGGCAGAGATCGAGCCAGGCCCCCTGACGATAGATCGAGATGGTTTCGCTCTCAGGCAGATCGCGGATCAGTTCGGCCTTGAAGCGCTCGCCCTTCTCTTCGAAGAAGGCGATGGCCGCATCGCGATCCCATTCCTCACGCTCGAACGGGGCATTTGCTGCAATGATTTCACGCATCTTGCCTTCGATCGCCTCGAAATCCTCGGGCGTGAAAGGCTGATTGCGGAAGAAATCATAATAGAACCCGTCCTTGATCGACGGCCCGATCGTCACCTGCGTGCCGGGCCAGAGCGCCTGAACGGCCTCGGCCAGCACATGGGCGGTATCATGGCGGATCATCTCGAGAACGATATCGTCCTTGCGCGTGATGAAGCGGATGGCCGCATCTTCGGCGATTTCCGTCGACAGATCGACCAGCTTGCCGTCAAGGCTCATCGCAACGGCAGCACGCGCCAGACCGGGACCGATCGAAGCCGCGACTGCCGTGCCGGTCGTGGCACCGTCGAACGTACGGACGGAACCATCAGGCAGGGTAATGGCAGGCATGGACTTGCGCTCCTGGCGTAAGAAGTAAGTGAAGCTGCTCTAATGGCCCCAGTTCAGGCAAGCCGCAACCCTGGAAACGTCCAGATCACGCAGATCATCCACCGCCAGAACGCGCATCTGTCCGGGCCGCACCCCGTTCGGGGCCGTCAAACGCGGGTTGCTCTCTGCCGAAAACAACACGAGTGATGGACACCCCATTGCCCCTGCGAGATGCATCGGGCCGGTATCGTTACCGACGGCAAGCGAGGCGCGCGCCAGTATGCCACCCAAGGCCAGAAGATCCGTCTTCCCCGTCAGATCGCGCGCGTCGGGAACCTGCTCCAGAATGGCCGCACCAAGAGGACGCTCGGCCTGCGTCCCTGCCACCACGATTTTCAGCCCCTGATCCTGCAGGGATCGTGCGAGCGTCGCATAATGCTGCACCGGCCATCGTTTTGCCGGGCGATGCGGCGCGGCCCCAGGCACGAGCACAGCATAGGGGCCAGTAATCTCAGGCCCTTCACGACCCAGCCAGTCAAGATCGACGCCCGTCACGTCAGGCACGCCCAGACGAGCCAGCTGGTCGCGCTGTCGGGCGACACTGTGCATCGCATCGCGATAGGGATTGTCGTGGGGATAGGCCCCACGCCTGGCGATACCGCTCCAGCGTTTCTGCCCGGCAAGGCGGAAATAACGCGTCGTGCGGCCTGACGTCTGCAGATCGATCACGAGATCATACCCGCGCAGCTGGTTTCTGAGACGCAGCAGACCAGCAGGATTGCTCCAGCGCGGCCGTTCATCAAGACTGACATGATCGAAATAGGGGCTGGCCAGGGCCAGGGCCTCGAAAGGGGCCGTCGTCAGAAGGGTGATATCGGCTTCGGGCCAATGCGCCCTGATGGCCGCGAAGGGTGCCAGAGCCTGAATGAAATCTCCCAGCGCGCCGAGCTTGATCACGAGAATTCGAAGCATGGATAGATCCTAGCCGAGACCGTGTTGCGGTGATACGCCGGGTGTTTCTTGCAAGCCCGGAAAGCAGCCATGTCCGACAGGCCCTCTCATATTCTCTCTTTCGGCAGCGTCAATATCGACATTACGGCGCGCGCCGAGCGTATTCCTCATCCGGGCGAGACGGTTCATGCCGCCAGCTACGCCACGGGGCTGGGCGGCAAGGGTGCCAATCAGGCCGCCGCCGCCGCCCGTCTGGGTCAGGGATGCGGCCTGCGCGTCTATATGGCTGGGCGCACCGGCACCGACCAGTTTGGCACGCTGGCCCGCACATTGCTGACGCCCTTTGGCGTCGATCTTTCTGCACTCAGGGAAGATGAAGCCCACCCGACCGGCGTCGCGCTCATCACGGTCGATGCGAAGGCCGAGAATATCATCACCGTCGCCGGCGGCGCCAATATGGCGCTCGATCTGGGCGACGTTGAAGCCCACAGGCCGCTCATCCAGTCAGCCTCGGCACTGCTGCTTCAGCTCGAAATACCGCTCGACATTACCATCGCCGCAGCCGGAGAGGCGCGTCGTGCCGGAACACTGGTCATTCTCGACCCAGCTCCTGCGCCCGAGGCAGGATTGCCCGAGGCCCTCTGGAACGCGCTCGATATCGTCACCCCGAACGAAACCGAGACCCGTCTTCTGACCGGCATCTATCCGGAAACGGAAAAGGAGGCAGCCAAAGCCGCCCTGAAGCTGCAGGAGCTGGGCGCAACCCATGCCCTGGTCAAGATGGGCGCACGCGGCGTGTATTATCGCAGTGGCTCGGAAGAGGGCTTCGTGCCGCCCTACAAGGTAAGAGCCATCGATACGGTCGCCGCAGGCGATTGCTTCAACGGCGGACTGGCGACGGCCCTGACGCTGGGTAAACCCTTCGCTGAGGCCGTTCGCTATGCGGCAGCCAGCGGCGCACTGGCCACAACGCGCTTGGGCGCAGCAGAATCGGCCCCGGAGTGGCAGGAAGTCGTCTCTCTCGTCACAACCGGCAGCGTCTCAGATCACGGCTGAGCCCCCGTACGGTGCGGCCTGCCTGCTTTATCCGGCAGGCCGCACCGGCAGACTCAGTTCTGATCCGGGTCGGAATCCATGACGGCCTCATCCTGACGGGCGAGATAGGCCGCATGACCATCAGGCGAGAGCGCGATGACCTGATCCCAATCATGCCGCGCTTCGGCATAACGGGCGAGACGCGCTTCCAGAATGCCGCGCTCAAGCAATGCCTCGATATTGTCATGCTCAAGCGCCAGCGCCTGATTCGCATCGGCCAGCCCCTTCTCATTCTGGCCGAGCTGCCGATAGGCCGCCGCACGCGTGACGAGCGCGCGCACAAGAAACGGATCTGTTGCCCCGCCAGGTACGCCCGGTTCTGGCAAAGTGCCCAGAGCCGCGATACCCCCGGCAAAATCATTCTGCATCGACAGGCTGCGGGCCAGAAGCAGACGCAGGCCAAGGCGGGACGGATCACGTTTCAGCGCCAGCCGCGCAGCCTGCTCCGCCGCCTTGCCATCACCGGCGAGAAGCCAGGCTCCCGCCTCCTGCTCGGCATAGCCTGCATCCCCTTCCGCTGCGTCAGCCTGCCCCTTCCGCTCATGAGCCGGGACAGCCGAAAGCGCCTGATATTCCAGCGCTGCGTCACGATAGGCCCCCAACGCCAGATCTGCCTGGGCAAGACAATCATGAGCCTCGCGCCCGCCGCCATGACGCAGCCATTCCTGCGCCTGTTCCTGCACAAGGTCAGGGGTATCGGGCAAAGGGGCGATACATTGGGCAAGGCTTTGCGCGGGAGCATGAGCCAGAGCGGCTCCTGCCCACAGACTGCTTCCTATCGCCAGAGCACCAAAAGCATGTTTCATACGTTGTGATTGGCGCGGCAGCGCCTCAGCGGTCAAGCGGGAATGGAGCCTTCATGCCACCTTACCTCGTCATTCTCGGTCAGGGCTATTCGGCAAGCGCCGTCTCGACGCTTCTGCATGCACAAGGCTGGACTGTCACAGGCACGAAACGCGCCCCTGAGGCAGAATCGGGGCTGAAGGCATTCGATGCTGTCGAAACCGAATTACTCAACGCCACGCATCTTCTGGTCAGCGCCCCACCGGGCGAGGCGGGTGACCCGGCCCTGCTCCGCTACGGCGCGATTCTTGAAGAAGCCCCCCATCTGCGCTGGATTGGCTATTATTCAACCACGGGCGTCTATGGCGACAGGCAGGGCGCCCGTGTTGACGAGAACACGTCGGTAGCCCCCGGTCAGACGCGCAGCGCGGCACGGGTCAAGGCGGAACAGGACTGGCAATCCCTTGCTACCAGACGCGGACTGGCCTGCGATATCATGCGCCTGGGCGGCATCTACGGCCCCGGTCGGTCGGCATTCGATGCGCTCCGTTCCGGAAAGGCGCGCCTCATCGACGCGCCCGATCATTTCTTCAGCCGCATCCACCGGGATGACATTGCCGAGGCGACGCTTGCCGCCATCGAAACAGCCCAAGGCTGTCGTATTCTGAATTTTGTGGATGACACCCCCAGCCCGCAGGCAGCCGTTTTCGAAGAGGCCTCACGCCTCAGCGGTGCAACGCTGCCGCCCAGACTGACGCTCGAGGCCGCATGGGAAGAGATGAGCCCCATGGCCAGAAGTTTCTGGGCAGAGCGCCGTCTGGTCGAAAGCGTTCTGACAAAGCAAAGCCTGAACAGGGAGTGGCGCTATCCCAGCTATCGCGAAGGACTCGCTGCCATTTTCGACAGCGAAGAAAGCCGCTCGGCAGAGTGACGGCAGAAAGCGCATTTCGTCAGCGGCGTGTGAAGAAACCTTCAATGTGGGCTGGTCGCCCCGATCACGGATACGCTAAGGCTTGTGGGTTGTGCCAAGCCTCGGGGGCCATGATCATTTCACGTTCCATTCTCTCGCCCCTGCGCGCCCTGTGCCTCGTGATGCTGCCCTGCCTGGTCTCTGGCTGCATCACCATCGGACCCTCACGTCTTTCCCATGATCAGCTCGACTATTCCCGCGCCCTTGGCGAGGCGGAAAAACATGCGATGCTGCTCAATATCATCCGTATCCGCTATGCCGACCCGCCAACCTTTCTCGATACAACACAGGTCATTGCCGGTTATCAGTTCAACCGGTCGGTCAATGGCGGCTTCAACGCCTTTCCTTCCGGCGTAGGCAGCTATCTGTTCGGCGGCAGTACGGCGACACTCCAGGAAAGCCCGACTTTCACCTATCAGCCCGAGACAGGGCAGCAATATGCCGAGAACGTCATCCGGCCGATCTCTCCCGTGGTCATCATGCCGCTCAGCCTTGGCGGCCTGCCGATCGACACCCTGCTGCGCCTGACGGCACAATCGATCGACGGTCTGTCGAATGTCCGCGCCCTTGGCGCAGGCCCGACCGGCGGCGGCTCGGTGCGATTCTATCTGCTGCTGCACGATCTGCGTCAGTTGCAGATCCAGGGCGCCATGACGATCCGCATCTCGACCGATGCCCCCAAACCCTCCGGCGATCAGCCCCCCTCCGGCTCGGCAAACAAGCCCTCGGGTTCACAGCCTGAACATGCCTATCTTGTTCTGACGGCGACGTCAGACCCCGCGCTGACCACCATCCAGATGGAAGTGCGCCGCCTGCTGCATCTCGACGCGCATGCCGAGGAAGCCGAAATCGTTTACGGGCCCTATCCCAAGGTGCCCGGACAGATTGCCATCCTGACACGTTCGATGTTCGCCATGCTGTCGCAGATCGCCTATGAAATGGAAGTGCCTGAAGACGATGTGAAAGAAGGCCGCACCCTGCCGACAATCAGTCCGGTCGGCATCGAGACGCGTCCCGATGTCGTAATTCATTCGGGCAAGACAGCCCCTGAGCATAATTACGACGCCGTCCATTATCGCGGACGCTGGTACTGGATCAGCGATGACGATTTCCGCAGCAAGCTCAGTTTCACCATGATGCAGATCCTTGCCGCTCTCGCTGCCACCAGTCATTCGCCCGGCGCCGTCATCACCATTCCGGCGGGCTGAACAGAAGCTGCGACGGCGCAGCGCGTATCGTAGCGCCCAGTTCACCTAAGATCGGGTCCAGCCACCACCCAAGGCCCGATACAGCCGCGCCATCGATACCGCCACCTCGGCTCGCGCATCCGAAAGCGCGCTCCGGCTTTCGAGCAGTCCGTTCTGCGTAGTCAAGACGTTGAGAAAATCTCCCGCCCCCTGAGCATATTGCAGCTGCGCTACCTGAACGGCCGTCTCACTTTCGGTAACCGCTTCGCTCAATCGGTCGTGGCGCTCCTGTGCAGTGCCCAGATCCGCCATCGCATCATCAACTTCCTCCCAGGCATGAAGAACCGTTCGCTGAAGCGCGATCGCTGCCTCCTTCTCCTGCAGACGCCGCAAGGCAAGCTGTCCGGCCAGTTTCCCGCCCTCGAACAGCGGGATGGTCACTGTCGGGCCAAAACCGTATTGGCGCGACGCCCACGAGCCAAGACCGCTGAACTGCAGCGCCTGAACATCCAGACTGCCCGATAGCGTGATGCGCGGAAAAAAATCGGCCATGGCCACGCCGATCGTTGCCGTCGCCGCATGCAAACGCTCCTGGGCGGCGCGTATATCCGGCCGTCTTTCGGCAAGCTGCGAGGGTAATCCTACCGGAATGGACGCCGGGAGCGGCGGAATGCTCCCATGGCCTGCAAGGCGCTGTGACAGGGCGCCCGGTTCGCGTGCCATCAGGAACGCCAGGGCATTGAGGAGATGCACCTCTTCACGATGGAGCTGGGGCAGACGCGCCTCGAACCCGTGAAGCTGCCCCCGCGCATAGGCGAGGTCGAGTTTTGTTGCCGTACCCTGCGTCACGCGCAGAACAGTCAACTCGACACTATGATGGGCGATGTCGAGGCTTTGGTGCGTGATCTCGGTTTGCGCCTGCACATTGCGCAAGGCGATGTAATCCTGCGCGGTCTCGGCCATGAGCGAAACCAGCGTGTCACGCTGCATCTCCTGCATCGCTTTCATCGAGGCTGTTGCGGCTTCGACCTGACGGCGTACATGTCCCCACAGATCGACCTCCCAGGACGCACTGAGCCCATACTGGGGCAGGTTGAAGGCAGGATTGCCCTTCGGCCCGGCTGCGGCGGCGGGCCCGAACCCCTGCGTTCCATCCGCTATCTGCGCCGGGTCACGGTCCGCTTCAGTGCCGAGCAGGCTCAGAATACCGTTCGTGCTGGCGCGTTCGCGGGCATAAGAGGCAGCGCCCTGCGCATGGGGCAGACGCGCTGCAGCCGCGATCCTGCGTTCGGCGCGGCTCTGTTCGAAATGGAGGGCCGCTTCCTTGAGGTCGAGATTGGCCGTCAGCACATCCTGTTCCAGCGCCGTCAAAACCGGGTCCTGATAGAGTTTCCACCATTGCGCCTCGACAGGCGCGGTTTCATCCGGATGGCTTTTCCGAGGCGTCACGCTCTCATACCAGTGAGGCGACACCGCAGGGTCGTGCTTCTGGAAATCAGGCCCAACAGAACATCCGCCGAGGATCACAGGAAGGATCAGCCCAGCCGTGCGGGACAGGTGTTTCATACCCCTCACTCCCACACAAAGCGCGCGTCGGCGGCATGAGCGCCATCACGAGACGAGCCAGTATCGATCATGGCCTCGACAGACATGCCGACGCGTACACGCCGTGCCAGAGGCTGCCCAGCATCAAAGACCAGCTTCACCGGCATGCGCTGCACCACCTTTGTGAAATTTCCGGTTGCGTTATCCGGCTGGATAAGCGCGAAGGCGACATTCGTCGCTGGCGCGACACTATCAACACGGGCATGGAGAACCTCACCCGGGAAGCTGTCGACCCGTATCTCGGCTTTCTGGCCGGTCTGCACATGGGCCATCTGCGTCTCCTGAAAATTGGCGATCACATAAGCCTCACGCACGGGTACAACAGCCAGAAGCCCTGTTCCGGGGTGGACATACATCCCGACACGAACGTCACGCGCTCCGACCACTCCGTCGACAGGGGCAGTAATGGTGCAATAGGTCAGGTTGAGTTCGGCTTGACGCACAAGACTTTTCGTCTGGATCAGCACACCTTTCGCACGCTCACTCTCTGCGGCGAGTACAGCAAGCCCGGCGCGATCGGCGTTCAGGGTTGCCTTGTCGCGAGCAAGCCGCGCAACGGCCTCGCGCTGACGATCCTCGGCCGCCTGCTGCTGCTCGATCGTACTGGCCCCTCCGGCCGAAAGAGCGCGATAGCGTGCTGCATTCTGTCGAGCGAAGAGCAGGGCAGCCTCATCCGCCTCGATTGTCGAGAGAGCCGCGTCGATCGTGGCTGACTGACGCTGCTGCGCAGCTGCAAGATTGGCGATATCGGCTTCGGCTGCGCGGTTCTTTCCCTGAGCCGTATCCAGCGCCGTGCGATAATCGTCATCTTCTATATGTGCCAGCAGATCGCCCGCATGCACTTTCTGGTTGTCTGAAACGGGCACCCGGTCAATTCGCCCCGCGACCTTGGGTGCCACACGCGTGAAATCTGCGGTGATATAGGCATCATTGGTCGATTGATGACGACCATCGCCAATAAAGAAACGATCCGCGCTCCAGGCCAGACCGGTCAGAACAAGCGCGGTGCATCCCGCAAGCAGAAGCGGTTTCTTGTAAGCCATCTGAATAATTCCGTTACTGTGCTGCGAGAGAAGAGGGCACGGCCTGCGGCGAGGGCGACGCGGGCAAGGGAGAGCCGCGATCGGCGGGTGCCTTGCCGGGGGGATAGACGCGCCCGGGGAGAATGGCCGTCAGCACGACGAAGGCGGCGCAGATCACGACCACGACAAGCAGGATATCGACCAGAGCAAGTACCAGAGCTTGGCCAGACAGCATTTCGTGCAGGCGGCCCGCCACATCGGCGCCGTAAGGGTCATGAGCCATGCCGGGATGATCCAGCAGCATGGTCGAATGATATTGTTCGCGACGGCGCAGCAGAGTCGAGAACAAGGCGAATGCCAGCGCATTGGCCATGCCCTTGAGCATATTGACCATGCCCGAAATGAACGGCCCGTCGCTCGGCCCGAGTGCGAGCGTGGCCAGCATCAGCACCGGAATGACCACCATGGGCTGACCGAAGATCTGAAGAGCCTGGATAAGATAGAAATTGTCGCGTACCCATTCGGATGTCAGACCCAGCCCGAGCCAGGCTGACAGCCCCAAAAGGGTCATGCCGATCCCGAGCACCCATCGGCAGTCGACCCGACGCATGTTGCACAGCGCCGCGACCAGAGGCAGCACCACAAGCTGCGGCAGAGCGACGGTCAAGGCGACGGGAGCCGCCTGAACGGGGCGGTACCCCTTGATCTCTTCCAGAAATGTCGTCGTGACCTCATTCATCAGGGCGCAGACGATCAGCACCGCCACGAGTGCCAGCAGAGACATCGTGATATTGCGGCTCTTCCAGTATTGCAGACGAAAGAACGGACTGTGGTGATGCCATTCATGGATCAGGAACCCGAGAAAGAGGGCCCCGCCCCAGAACGTCAGATGCGTGATGAGAGGCGAACGAAACCAGTCGAGCCGGTCACCCTGATAAAGAACCGTCACGATGCAGAGGATTGAAGGCGCGCCGATCAGAAATCCCCGCCAGTTGAAGCCACGAAAACGCGAGAGCTGAACCGGGTCCTGCGGCAGCCCCCAGGCGATCATGACAAGCGCGAGCGCGCCGAGCGGCAATACCTCCCAATAGAGCCAGTGCCAGCCAAGGCGTTCAAAAAGCAGGGCTTCGAAAGGTATGCCGAGATTGGGGCCGAAGGTCGCGCTCATCGCGTAACCGCCTATGCCGAAAACCTTGAGCGGCGGCGGCAGATATTTCAGCATGACCGTCATGAGAATGGGCGGCAGACAACCGGCGCTCAGCCCCTGCATGGCGCGCAGGATGCCAATCGAGACCATATCGGTCATGAAGGGAAGTGGGAGCGACAGCAGAGCCAGTGCCGCCGTCATGAACAGGGCAAATCGATAGATCGAAAAGGTCATGTAGAACCAGGGCGTGAAGGCCATCGCCGCAATGTTGCAGGCCTCATAGACCGAGATGAACCAGGTTCCTTCATCGTGACCCAGATGCATGGCCCCGCGCAGATCGGACAGACCCAGTTCCGTCACATGTTCATTGAATCCCGCGACATGCACGGCCAGCAGCATGCCCAGACATCCGGTGATCGTTCGAAGCCCGAACGGGGGTATGGCGGCAGGAGATGGCGAGGTCCTTGCCTCCTGCCCTGTGGGTGCGCTCATGCGGGGGTATCCTTTCCGCATGGTCTCTAGCGTCGCCCTGCCGGGCCAATAACCCGCAATCCAGGTAAAAAACCCTTCCACCTGGCGTAAGGGTGCGGCAGATCTCTTGCATTCCGTGCAGCACATCCGGAGCCACACCTCATGACCAGAAATCTGCCTGCCAAACGTGGCTACTCGCTCGATCATCTCCGATGGCTTCAGGTTCTGCTTGAAGAAGAAAGCGTCACGCGTGCCGCTAAAAGGCTCAAGGTGAGCGAGGCTGCCACAAGTCGCCACCTTGCATCCTTGCGAACGCTTTTTGGCGACCCCTTGCTGGTCCTCTCGGGAAGGCAGCTCGTCCCGACGCCCTTCGCTACTGATCTGCTGGGAAGGGTACAGACGGTTCTGGCTGAGGCGGAAGCACTTGTCAGCGCGCGCGCCCATCTGGATCTGTCACAGATTGCACCGCATTTCACGATCCGTGCGCGTGACCTCTTTATCGGGGCTTTTGGCAGCGCCATTGCGCAGAAACTTCGGGAGGCCTCTCCACGCTGTCAGGTCGTTTTTTCACCAGAAACAGAAGATTCGATCGGCGACGCACTCAGACGCGGCACGATCGATCTGTATATCGGCGCCACCCAGGATCTGCTGCCCGAAATCAAGAAACAGACCTTGTTCCAGACACGGTTCGAGGCGGTTGTCCGTGCCGGTCACCCGATTCTCGATCAGGAAATCACCCCACAGACACTGGTTGCCTATGATCACATCAGCACCTCTCGAAAAGGGCGTGCACATGGACCTATCGATAGCATTCTCGCCGAAAGATATGGTCTTGAAAGACGGATTGCACTGGTCGTACCCAGTGACTACGCCATGATCGAAACCATGCGCGAAACCGACATGATCCTGCCCTTGCCGGAGATCATCATTCGTCGCCTCCCTCTTGAAGGTATCGGCGCAAAGGCCTTTGCCTTTCCTTTTCCGCTTCCGGATCTGGTCAGTTTCCAGGCCTGGCATCCACGACTCGATAATGATCCCGTCCATCGCTGGCTCCGTGAGACCATTTTTTCAACGGTGCAGTCAGTGGTCAAAGCCCTGCGCGATCGACAGGGGACATGACGGAGTGGCCATACGGCTCGTTCTGCAAACACGAATCAGAAACTTCTTGCGAATAACCTCCAGACGATATCCTGTGATCGACAAACTGAGCATCTCATTAAACGTATCAGAGTTTTCACCGATATGTGTTGCTCTGTTCTGTTCGCGTTCAGGATAGGCTGCACACCCTGTCTCAAGGAGGATTCATGACGTCTCGTTCCAGACCCAGGCGCATTGGCGACTGGGCAACACTGGGCCTCGCCATCCTGATCGTTGTTTTCGGTCTCATCTTTGTCGGTGGTGGCGGCTATCTTCTGAGCCTTGGCGGTTCTCCCTATTACCTGATCTGCGGCATCGTTCTGTTGGCATCGGGGGGGCTCATGGCCATGGGCCGTCTGCTTGGCGCCTATCTCTTCCTTCTTGCCTGGGCGGCAACGCTCGTCTGGACCATCTATGAAGCTGGTTTCGACTGGTGGGGCTGGCTGCCGCGCCTTTTCGGCCCGACGCTCATCGCCATTCTGGTCGTGCTCAGCCTGCCGGTTCTGCGTCGTCAGGATACGGTTCGTCCAGTTTCCCGTGGAGCCGTCTGATGCGTAAACCAGCCCTTCTGACCGCCACCATTCTGGGCGGCATGATTTCCGCCTCGATGGCTTTCGCGCAGATTCCGCCGTCCAACAGCACGCCCGGCGAAGAAACGACCACTGCGGCCATGGCGCATAATGCCGGCGCAGGGCGCTTCGGTGGGCCGTCGCCCTCGGCCCCGCAGGCCCCTGGCGTCAATGCCGCCAATCTGCCCGACATCTCCGAGATCGGCATCAACGAGGTTCCGGCCGCTGTGCCGCAGATCGACGCGACACCTGCCCGCGAAGACTGGCCGGCCTACGGACGCGATTCTAGCCAGAACCGCTACTCGCCGCTCGACCAGCTGACACCCGAAAACGTTGGTCAGCTCAAGCGCGCCTTCGTCTATCATACGGGCAGCAAGCCCGGCCCGGGTCAGGCCAATAAATGGGCCGCCGAGACGACGCCGATCAAGGTAGGCAACTCGCTCTACATGTGTTCGGCCATGAACGACATGATGCGCATCGACGCTGCCACCGGCAAGGAAATCTGGCGTCATGATGCGGGTGTGAAATACCACTCCATTCCCTACACGGCTGCCTGCAAGGGCGTGACCTACTACACCTCCTCGACCGTTCCCGAAGGTCAGGCCTGCCATACGCGCATCATGGAAGCCACGCTCGACATGCGGCTGATCCAGGTCGATGCCGAAACCGGCAAGCCTTGCGAGGGCTTCGGTTTTGGCGGCCAGGTAAACCTGATGCAGGGCATGGGTGAGTCCGTACCGGGCTTCGTCTCCATGACGACCCCGCCTCCGGTCATCAACGGCATCGTCGTAGTCAATCATGAAGTCCTCGATGGCCAGCGTCGCTGGGCACCGTCCGGCGTGATCCGTGGCTACGACGCCGAAAGCGGCAAGTTCGTCTGGGCCTGGGACGTCAATAATCCCGACGATCATCACCAGCCCGAACCGGGCAAGTTCTACAGCCGCGGTACGCCCAACTCCTGGGCCGCCATGACCGGTGATAATGAGCTGGGTCTGGTCTACGTGCCGACAGGCAACTCGGCCGCCGACTATTACAGCGCCATGCGCACGGACAAGGAGAACGCCGTTTCCTCCTCGATCGTCGCGATCGACGTCAAGACAGGTGAGCCGCGCTGGGTCTTCCAGACAGCGCACAAGGATGTCTGGGATTATGACATCGGATCGCAGGCTACCAAGTTCGACTATCACCACGAAGACGGCACGGTCACCCCGGCCCTGCTGGTGCCCACCAAGCGTGGCCAGACCTTCGTGCTCGACCGCGCCACAGGCAAGCCGCTGCCGGAATTCCCGGTCGTCGAAAAGCCGGCTCCTGCCAGCACGATGTCTGACGACCCGCGCAGCCCGACCCAGCCCTGGTCGACCGCTTTCCCGCGTCTCGCCTTCCCTGATCTGAAGGAAAGCGACATGTGGGGCATGTCGCCCATCGACCAGCTCTATTGCCGCATCATGTTCCGCAAGGCGCGTTATGTGGGTGAGTTCACCCCGCCTGCCCTCGACAAGCCGAATATCGAATATCCCGGCTATAACGGTGGCAGTGACTGGGGCAGCATGGCCTATGACCCGGAATCGGGCATCGTCATCGCCAACTGGAACTCGACGCCGATGTATGACCAGCTCATCACCCGCAAGAAGGCGGATGCGCTGGGCCTCAAGCCGATCGACAACCCCAGCTACAACCCGGCTGGCGGCGGCGCAGAAGGCAATGGCGCTCAGGCTGACACGCCCTATGGTATCGTCGTGACCCCGTTCTGGAATCACTATACGGGCATGATGTGCAACAAGCCGCCTTACGGCATGATCGAGGCGATCGACATCAAGACCAAGAAGGTTCTGTGGTCACGTCCGCTCGGCACGGCACGCGCCAATGGTCCGTGGAACATGCCGACAGGTCTGCCGCTCAATATCGGCACACCCAATAATGGAGGTTCGGTCGTTACCAAGGGCGGTCTCGTTTTCGTCGCGGCAGCGACCGACAACCAGATCCGTGCCATCGATATCCGCACAGGCAAGGATGTCTGGTCTGACGTTCTGCCCGGCGGCGGCCAGGCCAACCCGATGACCTACGAAGTCAACGGCAAGCAGTACGTCGCCATCATGGCGGGCGGTCACCACTTCATGATGACCCCCGTGTCTGACCAGCTCGTGGTCTATGCTCTGCCCGACACGGCAGACCAGAAGCACTGAACCGGCAGGGGTCTTCCCCTTTGACGGTGCGTATCAAAAAGGGTCGGGGGTTTCCCCCGGCCCTTTTTTGATGGCGTCGCCCCGTTTCCTCTCCCTGCGGCGCGCGCTTCATGCTACCGCCAGACCATGTCGCGTCTCTGCCCTCATATCCTTCAGGTTCTTCCGGCCCTCGGCACGGGAGGTATCGAGCAGGGCACCATAGAGATGGCCGAGGCAATCATCGCCGCAGGAGGGCGTGCGCTGGTGGCAGGCGCCACAGGACCGCTTGTTCCGAAGCTGATCTCCATCGGCGCCCGTCATATCGATCTGCCGCTCGGGCAGAAATCACCCTTTGCCATCTGGCGTCATGCAAAGGTGCTCGCCCAGCTCATCAGGGATGAACGCATCGATCTGGTCCATGCGCGTTCCCGTGCACCGGCATGGGCGGCATGGCATGCCACACGGCGCACGGGCACCCCGCTCGTCACGACATGGCATGGTGTTCACAAGGCAGGCTTTCCCGGCAAGAAACGCTATAACGCCGTTCTGGCGCGCGGCAGACGTGTTATTGCCATCAGCACGTACATCGCCACCCGCCTGAGAGAGGAATATGGCGTGGGCGATGACCGGCTGCGCCTGATTCCACGCGGGGCCGACATGACCCGCTTCGACCCCGATATCGTCAATGGTGCGCGGATTCAGGCTCTTGCAGAAAAATGGCAGGTGCCGCCGGGTACGCCGGTCATCATGCTTCCCGGTCGTCTGACACGATGGAAGGGGCAGCTTCTCCTGCTCAGGGCCATGGTTCATCTTCAGACGCAGCTTCCGGGGCCTTGGCTCTGCGTTCTGGTTGGCCCGGCCGACCCCAAGGACAGCTATGTGCAGGAGGTCGAGGCCACCGCCATCCGGCTGGGCCTGCGCGAACGCCTGCGTTTTGCCGGGCTGTGTCAGGACATGCCCGCCGCTTATGCGCTGGCCGATGTCGTTGCCGTACCGTCCTTGCGTCCCGAGCCTTTCGGGCGCGTGGTGATCGAGGCGCAGGCAATGGGGCGTCCCGTGGTGGTCTCGGCTCAGGGTGGTGCCATGGAGACGGTCATTCCCTTCCGCACCGGGCTTCTCGTGCCTCCTGACGATGCCACAGCACTGGCCGAGGCGCTGGCGCAGATCCTGACCCTGTCAGATGGCGCCCGCACCCTTCTGGCCGAGACCGCGCGCCATCACATTGCAGAAAACTACACCACCCGGCAGATGCAATCAGCCACACTCGCTGTCTATGATGAACTGCTCGGTGGCTGCCTGTCAGACCGCTTTCTGGGACTCACCTCATGACCACGCCGCCACGCACCACCCTGACCGAAAAGGCGCAAGCCGATCTGGAAAAGCGCCAGGCGCGTGAGGCCGCTGCCCTGCGTGCCAATCTGCTGCGTCGCAAGGCGCAGGTGCGCAATCGCGCGGTCAAGGCCCCTGAAGACCAGGAAGCACCGACAGGCCCCGGCCCGGCTTCATCCCCCTGAAAGGAACATGATCATGTCCAAGGTTCTTTATGCGACCATGCGCGCCCTGCCCGGCAAGCGCGAGGAAATTGCCCGACTGCTTACGTCTCTTGCCGATGACGTGCGCAACGAGCCCGGCAATGAGCGTTTCGTCGTCTATACCCTTGAGGAAGATCCCGATTTCTTCCATGTCGAGGAAACCTATCGCGACGAAGACGCCTTCAAGGCCCATATGGGCATGGAACATGGCAAAATCTTCAATAATGCCATCAAGACCCTGGTCGAGGGCGGTGGCTCGAAGGTTGTCTTCCTGACCCATATCGCCTGATCATCCCTGGCGGTTTGCAGAGCCGTGGCGCTGGCGCTAGACCTGCAAACCCCATTCTCCTCACCGTACTGGAAATCGCGCCATGCCCATCATGCCAGATAGCTGGATCCGTCAAATGGCCCAGGAAAAGGGCATGATCGAACCCTTCGTCGAGGCCCAGAAACGCGAAGGTGTCATTTCCTACGGCCTGTCTTCCTATGGCTATGACGCCCGCGTTGGCGAAGACTTCAAGATCTTCACCGATGTCGATAATGCCGTGGTCGACCCCAAGCAGTTTGCTGCCAACAGCTTCGTCACGCGCACAGGCGACATCACCATCCCGCCCAACAGCTTCGCTCTGGCTCATACGGTTGAATATTTCCGTATCCCGCGCGACGTCCTCGTGGTCTGCCTCGGCAAATCCACCTATGCGCGTTGCGGCATCATCGTGAATGTCACCCCGCTCGAACCCGAATGGGAAGGCCAGGTCACGATTGAAATCAGCAACACCACCAAACTGCCTGCACGCATCTATGCCAATGAGGGCATCTGCCAGTTTCTGTTCTTCCAGGGCGCCTCTCCCTGCGAGACAAGCTATGCCGACCGCGCCGGCAAATACATGAAGCAACTTGGCGTCACGACACCACGCCTCTGAAACCCGGTGGGCAGAGGGGCTTGCGCCTCTGCCTCTCCCGAAAGCCGCAGCCCCTTTTTTATCCCCGTGAGGGGTAAAGGGGCGATGGCGCTCTTTTCGGAAAGCGCCGCAGCTCCCCCTATTCGTCTGACGACGGAGACCCCTTCCCGACACTCAAGATGATTTTGAGAAGCATTCTCAATGACTTGCCGGAAGAGGCGCATTGGCAACTTTCGCCACTCCGGGCATGTTAGAGGCGTCATCACGGTTTTGGGAACGTACCATGAGCCAGACTTCTCTGCCCCCCGCCATCGACCCGGATTATCTGGCGCTATTGGATTCCGATCGTATCTCGGGCCGCACCCGTCAGGTCATGGAGGAACGCGCCCAGACCAGCGATGCAGGCTACAAGCCGCGTCACCTCTCGCAAATCGCCTATGACGTGCTCGGCGCCCTGTCGGCACGTGTCCTTCCCCAGGCCGCCATCCTTCCGGATGCCACGATCAATATCGCTGCGCGCATCGATTCAAGACTTGGATCGGCCGGAGATGGCTGGCGTTTTGCTGCCCTGCCACCGGATACAGAGGCCTATGAACTGGCACTGACCGGGATCGATACCGTAGCCAGGCAGCGTCATGGTGCCGGTTTCACCGGGCTCGATGCCGAATTGCAGGACAGCCTCGTCCACACGATGGCAGAAGGCGCTCTCAGCACGGAATCGCTCGATGCAACCCAGATGCGCGCCTGGTTTGCGGATCTGCGTGCGGATTGCGTGCAGATCTTCATCAGCCACCCGGCCGTCCAGGCGCAGCTCGGCATTGATGCCGTCTTCAATGGCGGCGATGGCGTATTTCAGGGCTTCTCCGCAATGGGAGAAGGCGTGAGCGAAGCGTGGGAACCCGAAGCCAGGGAGCGCGACCGATGAACAGCCGTCGCTTTGACGACCATGACGTGGTCGATGTCGTTGTTGTGGGAACAGGCGCGGGTGGCGCCCCGCTTCTGGCCGAACTCGCCCGGTCCGGGCTGAAGGTGGTGGCGCTCGAGGCAGGCCCGCGCTTCGATCCGCGTCAGCACACGCCCGATGAGGCAACGGCCTCTGAAATCTACTGGCTGGAGGAACGCCTCTCCGGCGGCGCCAACCCGATGGCATTCGGCGGCAATAACAGTGGCACCGGCGTTGGCGGGTCGATGCTCCATTTCGGTGCCTTCATGCCGCGAATCGACGCGCGTGACATGCGCCTGCATACCGAAACAGGAAAAGGCGTGGACTGGCCTTTCGGTTATGAAACGCTGCTTCCCTATATCGAGCGTGTCGAACGTGAAATCGGAGTTTCCGGCCCCGAAAACTACCCGTGGGCCCCCGAACGTCGCTATGCTTACCCGCCGCCGCAGCGCAATGGTGCCGCGCAGGCCATGGCGCGGGGGTGCAATGCGCTTGGTATTCGCAACGCCGATGGTCCGACAGCTCTCATCACCCGTGACTGGGGCAATCGCAAAGCCTGTGTCGGCTGTGGCGCCTGTCATCAGGGCTGCCGCAACGGCGCAAAATCCGGCACCGACGTTACCTATCTGCCGCTGGCCGTTTCTGCCGGGGCCGAAATCCGGCCGAACTGCTTCGTCCATGGTATCGAACGCGACAGCGCGGGTCGTGTGACGGCGGTCGTCTATCGTGAGAACGGCGAAGACCGCAAGCAGCGTTGCGCGGCCCTCGTTCTTGCTGCTGGCGCCGTTGAAACGGCGCGTCTGCTGCTTCATACCGGGCTCGCCAACCGCAGCGGCCAGGTCGGGCGCAACTACATGGCGCATATCTCGACGCAGGTCTGGGGACGGTTCGACGAGATCATCCGTCCCAATAAGGGCTATCCGTCGCTCACCATCACCGAAGACATGATGCGCCCCAAGGATGCCGATTTCGCAGGCGGCTATCTCATCCAGTCACTTGGCATGATGCCTCTGACATGGGCCACGGGCGTGGCACGAGGGCGTGGTCTCTGGGGCGAGGCCCTGACCAATTATCTGCGCGGCTATAACTACATGGCCGGGCTCGGTGCCCATGGCGACTGCCTGCCGAATGACGATAATCTTGTCACGCTGTCAGACGAGATCGGTCGTGCCGGTGTGCCCAAGCCAAAAATCACCTTCAGCTACGGCCCCAACGAACAGGCCATGCACGAGCATATGGCCCGTACCATGACCGCCATCTGGGAAGCTGCCGGAGCAAAGGATATCTGGGCGATGGATCGTGCTGCCCATATGATCGGCACCTGTCGTATGGGCAGCGACCCTGATGATTCGGTCGTCGATCCGTTCGGTCGCAGCCATGATATCGATAATCTCTGGATCAGCGATCACTCGATCTTCCCGAGTGCTACGGCAGCCAATCCGGCACTGGCGATCATGGCCCTGAGCCTGCGCACGGCCGAAGCCATCAAGGCGAAATAAGGGAGTTTCCGGAGGAAGATGGCCCTCTGGCGGGGTATGGGGCCATCGCTTCCTTTTGGGCTTCGCGGGGCGCTGCCCCGCCCCCCCGGAAAGGGGCGCGCCCCTTTCATCCCCCTTTTCCGGCTAGCTCTTGCTTCTGACCAGAAAGACGGTCGGGCTTGGTTATTCGCTGATGCGCTCGATATCGGCACCCACGGCGGAGAGCTTGCGATCGACGGCTTCATAGCCACGATCGAGATGATAGATGCGGCTTAGCGTGGTCTCACCCTGCGCACCGAGACCCGCGATGATCAGCGAGAAGGATGCACGCAGATCGGTTGCCATCACTGGCGCGCCGGAAAGATGATCCACGCCACGGATAATGGCGGAAGAGCCATGCACATTGATGCGCGCGCCCATACGATTGAGCTCGGGCACATGCATGAAGCGGTTTTCGAAAATCGTCTCCGTCACCATTGAGGCGCCCTCTGCAACGGCAAGCATGGCCATGAACTGGGCCTGCATATCGGTCGGGAAGCCCGGATAGGGCTCGGTCATGATATCGACCCCCTTGAGCGGACCATTGCGACGCACACGAATGGCGTTTTCTTCTTCCAGCACTTCGACGCCCGCTTCCTCAAGCGTGCGCACCACGGCACCGAGATCGCGAACGCGGCCGCCGATCAGGCGCAGATCACCGCCCGTGATACCCGCTGCGCAGGCATAAGTGCCGCATTCGATACGGTCAGCCATGATGGCGTGTTCAGCACCGGTCAGCGCTTCGACGCCATCGATCACCAGCGTACCGGTACCGGCACCAGCGATACGCGCGCCCATGCGGTTGAGGCACTCGACCAGATCGCTGATTTCCGGTTCGCGCGCGGCATTGACGATCTCCGTGCGCCCCTTGGCCAGCGTCGCCGCCATCAACAGGTTTTCGGTAGCCCCGACAGAAGCGAAGGGCAGAAGGATACGATCGCCCACCAGACCACCAGGGGCACTGGCATTGATGTAGCCGTTTTCGAGACGAATCCTGGCGCCGAGGGTTTCGAGGCCCTTCAGATGCAGATCGACCGGACGTGTGCCGATGGCGCAGCCACCCGGCAGCGATACACGCGCCTCATGCGCACGCGCCAGAAGCGGGCCAAGCACCAGAATCGAGGCGCGCATTTTCGACACGATATCGTAAGGCGCTTCGACGGATGTAATGGGACCACCGATCGACAGCGTGCGCCCTTCTGCATCAACCGGCTCAACCGCAATACCGTGCTGACGCAAAAGCGTCTGCATGGTCTCGATATCGGCAATTTTCGGCACGTTGGAGAGAATGAGGCGTTCAGAAGTGAGAAGCCCCGCGACCATGAGCTTGAGACCGGCGTTCTTGGCGCCACCGATCACGATCTCGCCTTCAAGACGCCTGCCGCCACGTATAATGAAACGGTCCATGATCTGTCGCTCCTGAAGGATGAGGCTCTAACGGGAAAGTGTCTTCTCTCCCCCTTCATCATGGCGGCGTCAAGGCATCAATTGGGCAGGCGTGGCCTGGCTCGCAACTCAGCCGCCACGGGCCAGAATTTCAAGCGCTGGCAGGTTGAGCAGGGTGATCTGCGTGACCTGGCTGATCGCAATCAGCTTTTCACGCTGAAGCGCATTGAGCGTGCGGCTGACCGTCTCGATGGTCAGACCGAGATAATCGGCAATCCCAGTGCGACTCATCGGCAAATGGATGACGATTTCACGGGTGGGCGAGCGTTGATGCTGCTCCAGCAGAAAGCTGGCCAGACGCTCACGCGCCGTCTTGCGCCCGAGCAGCATCATGCTTTTCTGCGCCTGAACCAGCTCACGCGAGGCTTCTTCCATCAGACGGTTCTCGAGATCGGGAAATTCGCGCCGCAGGAGAGCGAGGCCCGCACGGGAGAAGCGACAGAGCGAGAGCGAGCCAAGGGCCTCTGCGCTGAACGCATAGGTTGCACCACTGGCCAGCCCGAGGAAGTCACCCGCCTGAGCAAAGCCCATGATCTGACGCCGACCATCGGGCATCAGCGAGAAAAGCTTGGCATGGCCCGAGGTGACGATAAAGAAATCGCTCGCTGCTTCCCCTTCCTGAATGAACGTCTTGCCCGGCGAGACGGCAAGCCGATGAGAGTATTGAGCGAGTCGCGCCACATGATCCGGATCGATCACGGAACAAATACTGCGTGATCGCGCCTCGCAATGGAGGCACTGCCCGCAACTGCCGCAAGATCCGAGCATGCTGATACTTTCCCTCGTCTGGGCATCCATGGCGAAAAACAGTCCTCTTTTTTATTCTTATTCTTGATTCGTTAACATTAAGTCATATACTGTTGCTAATTCCCCACGGTCATCAGCAACGTTGTCATGGCTTTGATGTGGATCAAGGCGTCGCATCATAGCGCATGGTGAGTGAACGTCACTGTTTAATCACGGATGACGTCGATGAAGACCTCTTTCAAACTTTCAAGCGCTCTCCTGACCGGTTTCGTCGCTGCTGCTGTCGCAGCACCGGCCGCTCAGGCCCAGACGACCCCGGTCGTCAATACCCCGGTGACGACCAACATGGTTCTCGCCCCCCAGGCTCAGGCTATGGCTGCGCCCCGTTCGTCGAGCGACGATTGTGGCCTGTTCAAGACCTGCTCCACCACCAAGATCGGTCTGGGCAAGGGCGACTTCATCGTCCGTCTGTCGGCTCTGGGCGTCATCCCGCAGGATCGTGACAGCAAGCTCTGGCTGAACGGTGCTGCCATTCCCGGCCGCGTCAAGACCACCAGCCAGGTCATGCCGGAACTCACCTTCGAGTATTTCTTTACCGATAACATCTCGATCGACCTGATCGCTGCCAGCACCCGCCACGAAGTGGCTGCCAAGGGCACGCCGCTCGGCAACATCGATGTCGGCAGCGCCTGGGCGCTCCCCCCCACCATCACGCTGGCCTGGCATTTCCGCCCTCACAAGCGCTTCAACCCCTATGTTGGCGTGGGCGCAACGCTTGCCTGGTTCCACAACGTGTCGCCCGCTGGCGGCCTGGTGCAGAAGCTCAATGTCGGCGTGACGGGTGGCCCGTCGGTCAATGTCGGTTTCGACTACCAGCTGGTCGGCAACTGGTTCTTCAACGTCGATGCCAAGCAGATGTTCATGCGCATGCATGCCTGGGCTAACGACCGTGGGTCGGGCGCCTTCATCAAGGCTCATGACTCGCTTGACCCGACGGTTGTCGGCGCCGGTATCGAATACCGCTTCTGATTTCTCCTCCCCGGGAACATTGGAATGGAAGAGGCCACCCGTCAGACGGGTGGCCTTTTTTTGTGCCGGATCGCCCCCAGGCCCTGTAACAGGCCTGTCATACCCAAATCACTGAAGCTTCACACACCGTAACGAACTCTCCGAATAGGGTGCGCCGCGTTCGAGCCCGCCTTAAAGGAAAGTTTACTGATGAAGCTTCGCAAGCAGCGCCATGCCCTTACGCTGTCTCTCTTCTGCTCTCCCCTCGCTTTGCTGAGCGCAACCGCTCATGCTGCAGAAGCGAAGCTTCCCGTTCATCAGAATACGGCACCGGCCTCGCAGCTTCATGCCCAGAACGCCTCGCGCAAGGCGAAAGCTCTGGTTTCTACCGCTCCGGCGGAAGAGGTCATCGCGACCGCACGCCGCACCCGCTCGGAGCAGAGCGTCGGCCACACGCAGCTTCAGCGTATCCTGCCAGGTGTCAGCCCGCTCAAGGCGCTGCAGATCCTGCCCGGCGTCGTGTTCAACAATGCCGATCCCTGGGGCAATAACGAGCAGAATTCCTCGCTTTTCATCCATGGCTTCAACCAGAACCAGCTGGGATATACGCTTGACGGCATTCCGCTGGGTGACCAGGCCTACGGAAACTATAACGGTCTCTCACCACAGCGCGCCGTGATCAGCGAAAACGTGGGCAATGCCACAGTGGCGACCGGCTCTGGCGCCCTCGGCACGGCCTCAACCTCCAATCTGGGCGGCACATTGCTGTTCTCCTCGCTCGACCCGAAACAGAAGATGGGCGGCCAGCTCGATCAGACTTTCGGCAGCTTCTCGACCTTCCGCACCTTTGCCCGTTTCGATACCGGCAATTTCGGTAACGGCAACTCGGCCTATATCTCATGGGCCCGTCAGGATGCCCGCGCCTGGGATTTTGCCGGTCATCAGGGCGGCAATCAGGTCAACGCGAAATTCGTGCACAAGGGCAGCAAGGACAAGATCACCTATTTCTTTGACTGGTCCGACAAGGTCGAACCCAATGAAGACGGGATCGTGCTGCCCAACGGCTATGGCACTTATGTACGCCCCTTCACCTATCCCGATTTCACCTACGCCAAATCCTATCTGAACTCGGCCGCCTACAAGAATGCCGGCCTGAATTATCGCAATTACTACTCAGCCGCCCAGCGTGAGGATTTCCTGACCTATCTGGGCTGGCAGCATGATTTCAACGCCAATCTGCATTGGGACAACAAGCTCTATTACCATCACAACCTTGGTGAAGGTGTGGTGGCGGGGCCGATCACGGCTGCCGGTCTGCCCACGCTGTTCAGTGCCTATTTCCCCAACCAGAGTGCCAGCCAGCTTAGCAACGTGTTCGGCGGCTCGGGCTATGCCACGCGCACGACGGAATACTGGGATAACCGTGGCGGCCTGCTCACGACGCTGCGTTACAAGCTGGGCCATCACGATCTCGAAGTCGGGGGCTGGTACGAGCGCAACAACAACACCCAGGCGCGTCGCTGGTATCCGCTGGATGCGAACAACCCGACGACGCCCTATGATCGTCAGCAGGATGCGCTGATCAAGCAGTACACCAACTATTTCTATACCAACACCTTCGTCACCCATCTGCAGGACAGCTGGAAAGTCACGAAGAACTTCACGCTCTCGGCAGGCTTCAAATCCGAGCTGGTCTACACCAACGGCACGCTGCCTGTGGCTGGCAAGCCAGGCTCGCTCTCACCCGCCACCGCCGTGACCGTGCCTGGCGGCACGATTGCCGCTGCCAAGCCGTTCCTGCCTTCATTCGGTGCCTTGTGGAACATCACGCCGAACGAGCAGTGGTTCGCCAATATCCAGGAAAACATGCGCTCCTATCAGAGCGCCGGTTACGGCAACGCCACTCCCTGGGGAGCCACCAGCCAGGCCGCCTTCGAGGATTTCAAGAAGAACGGCAAGGTCGAGACCTCATGGACCTATGAAACAGGCCTGCGTACCCATCACCATGTCAATCTCGGGCCGCTGACCGATATCTCGGCACAGGCCGAATATTACCACGTACATTTCTCGAACCGTCTGGTTGCCATCGCCACCACGCAGTCGCTGTCTTCCATCATCGGTTCGGCCACGACGCTCGCCAATGTGGGCTCGGTCACGACAGACGGTATGGATTTCTCCTTCACCGCGCAGTTCGGGCCGCATTTCTCGATCTATAACGGGCTAAGCTATAACAAGTCGGTCTATAACGACAATTACAACTCCGGCACGTCCACCATCCGCATTGCAGGCCGCAATGTGGCCGGTCAGCCTGACTGGACCGAGAAGTTCGTTGCCACCACGAACTGGGGCAATTTCTACGGTCAGTTCATCGGTGATGTCATGGGCAAGCGCTACACGACCTATACCAATGATCTCTGGGCCTCGCCGACCGCACAGTTCAGCATGAATGCGGGCTACACCATTCACGGCATCCCCCATATTCCTGCCTTGCGCGTTCAGGGAAACATCACCAACCTGACCAATACGCGTGGCTGGTCCACGGTCAGCACGACGCAGACCTCGGGTCAGTTCACAGCCTATCCCATCGCGCCGCGCATGTATTTCCTGACGCTGAGCGCCAACTGGTAATCCGGGCGATCACCAACACGACGCCGCCTTTTCAATCGGGCGGCGTCTTTCTTTTCAGAATGCCTCCTCCCGGCCGTGTCTTTGACGGGAGCGGGGTTGAGGAGATCTGATTTGCTGTCACGTCGTCATACCCTGTTTCTCGGCCTTGCCGGGATCTGCGCCCCGAGCCTGACCAAGAAAGGGTTCGCCGCCCCTTCCCTGGCACCGAAGCCGCTCGTCTTCGCGCATCGCGGCGCCTCCGCCCTGCGCCCCGAACACACGCTGGCCTCCTATGCCAAGGCGATGGAAGACGGTGCCGATTACATCGAGCCTGATCTGGTCATGACAAAGGACGGCGTGCTGATCGTGCGCCATGAGAGCAATATCGCCGATACCACCGATGTCGCTTCGCGCCCTGAATTTGCCGCCCGCAAGCGCAGCCTGACCATTGACGGCCAGAAGGAGACAGGCTGGTTCACCACCGATTTCACCCTGGCAGAACTCAAGACCCTGAGGGCAAAAGAGCGCCTGCCGCAGCTTCGCCCGCATAACACGCGCTATGACGGGCATTTCGATGTGCCGACCTTTGAAGAGGTCATCGATTTTGTCGCCGCTGAATCGGCAGCACGCGGCAAGGTGTTCGGGCTTATTCCCGAAATCAAGAATTCCACCCATTTCCACAGCCTCGGTCTGGACCCGGAAACCGCGTTTCTGCGTACCATCGCAGCGCATGAATACACCCGTCAGGCCCCGCTGGAACTCCAGTCCTTCGAGACAACAAATCTGAAGGCGATCGGGGAAAAGACACGCGCCATCAATCCCCAGGCGCGAATCATGTTCCTGATGGGCGAACCCGGCCAGACCCCGCCCGATCTGCTGGGCAAGAGCGATGCAAAAAGCTTTGGCGATTTCATGAAGCCCGAAGGGCTGCGCGCCATACGCCGCTTTGCCGATGTCATCGGCCCATCCAATACGGATCTGATTCCGCGCAAACCGGACGGGTCCTGGGGCACCCCGACCACACTGATCACCGATGCGCATGCGGCCGGATTGCTGGTTCATTCCTACACGGCGCGTCCGGAAAACTACTGTCTGCCCAAGGAATTGCGCGATGGTGGCGCGCTGAATGCCCGCAATCCGCAAGGCATGATTGCCGAGGTCAAACGCTATCTCGACATGGGGCTGGACGGATTTTTCACCGATGACCCGGCCCTCGGTCGCCTTGCCGTCGACACGGCGGGTTGATCTGAATCAAGCTTGTCTGCGTTACACAGCTCATGCAGGGTCTCCCACCCTGCTGACCCTGTTCTCATGACGGAGATGTCTTTTGGCCGAGCATGACCTTTTTCCCGGACGTTCCTTCGATGCCTTCCTGTTCGACATGGATGGCACGATCCTGACCTCGATCATCGCGGCAGAACGCGTCTGGACCCTCTGGGCACAGAAGCACGGTCTGGATGTTGCCAAATTCCTGCCTACCATCCATGGCGTGCAGACCATCGAAACCATTCGTCGCCAGAAACTGCCGGGTGTCGACCCGGTTGAGGAAGCGCACTGGATTACCAGTCGGGAGCTGGAAGACACCCATGGCATCGACCCCATTCCCGGCGCCACGGCTTTTCTGAACAGCCTGCCTACAGATCGCTGGGCCATCGTCACCTCGGCCTCGCGCGATCTTGCCCTCAAGCGCATCCAGATTGCAGGCCTGCCCCTGCCGAAAATTCTCATCACGGCAGAAGACGCGCCAAACGGCAAACCCGCCCCGGATTGCTTCCTGCTCGGCGCGCAGCGTCTGGGTTTCGAAGCGAAGAACTGCGCCGTGTTCGAAGATGCGCCAGCCGGCATCAAGGCGGGTGAAGCCGCCGATGCCAGCGTGGTGGTGATTACCGCCACCCATACCCATGCAATAGACGTCCCGCACCCGACCGTTCCGGGATATGAGGCCCTCAAGGCCCATCAGAACGAGGATGGCCGTCTGAGCATTCGTGGCGAGACAATCTGACTGCCTGACAATGCCTGTGATCCATATTGCTGCCGCCCTGCTTCATGACGGGGCGGGGCACCTCCTTCTCGTGCGCAAGCAGGACACTGCGGCCTTCATGCAGCCCGGCGGCAAGATCGAACCCGGTGAAACACCCTGTGCCGCCCTGCTTCGTGAACTTGACGAAGAACTTGGCCTGCAGGCCTCAGCAGAAGCCTGCCGGTTTCTGAAACGGATCGAGGCCCCGGCGGCGAATGAGCCCGGCCATACAGTGCGGGCCGAACTCTTCGCCTTGCGCTGGACGGGCGCCATCAAGGTCGCCGCTGAAATTGCCGAAGCGCGCTGGGTCACGCCTGACGATGCCCTTTCGCTCTCCCTCGCGCCCCTGACGCGCGATTGCGTACTGCCCTTATGGCCTTGCCTCTCTTGAAAAAAGAGACGCGCATTTCTACTTCTCCCTGCAAATAGGCGTCGTTACGGCGCCATCACAGTCTCAAGGGATATCCATGACCGAAAACACAGAAAAAGATCAGGTCCAGGGCGCCGAAAAACATGAGTTCAGCGCCGAAGTCGGCCGTCTGCTCGATCTCGTCGTCCATGCCCTTTATTCCGAGCGCGAGATCTTCTTGCGTGAACTCGTGGCCAATGCTGCCGATGCTTCGGACAAGCGGCGTTTCGAGGCTCTGACCGACGCCGCCAAGGCCCTCCCCGCCGATGCCGCCATTCGCATCCACCCCGACAAGGATGCCCGTCTGCTGACCATCAGCGACAATGGCGCCGGCATGAGCCGTGAAGAGCTGGCGAGCAATCTGGGCACCATCGCGCGCTCGGGCACGCGCGCTTTTGGCGAGAAGCTGAACAGCGCCAAGCCTGAAGACCGCCCCAGCCTGATTGGCCAGTTCGGCGTCGGCTTCTATGCAGCCTTCATGGTGGCCGACAAGGTGGACGTGATTTCGCGCCAGCCCGGTTCCGATCAGGCCTGGCAGTGGTCGTCTGACGGCAAGGGGGCCTATACGATCGCCCCTGCCACGCGCGAGCAGCCCGGCACAGACATCATTCTGCATGTCAAAACCGATGCCGATGAATTTCTCGATGCCTGGCGTCTGCGCTCGATCATCCGCAAATGGGCCGATCACATTTCCTGGCCGATCACACTGCGTGAAGGAGAGGAAGACAAATCGGCCAATGAGGGCACGGCTCTGTGGCGCAAGTCGAAATCCGACATCACGCCCGAGCAGTACACCGAATTCTATCGTCACGTTGCCCATCAGTTCGACGAGCCCTATGCGACCCTGCACTGGAGCGCGGAAGGCACGACGGAATTCACGGCGCTCCTGTTCATTCCCGGTGCGCGCCCGTTCGACTTCATGGAACAGTCGCGTGAGAGCAAGGTGCATCTCCATGTACGCCGCATGTTCATCACCGATGACGCCGAGCTTCTACCGGCCTGGCTGCGCTTCGTGAAAGGTGTTGTCGACACCGAAGACCTGCCGCTGAACGTCTCGCGTGAAATGCTACAATCGACACCGGTGCTGCAGCGCATTCGCAAGGCCGTGACCAAGCGCGTGATGACCGAAATCAGGAACCGCGCCAAGGACACGGAAAATGCCGAATCCTTCGGCACGTTCTGGGAGAATTTCGGCCCGATCATCAAGGAAGGCATCTGGGAGGATTCCGAGCATCGTCAGGAACTCGCTGCCCTGTCGCGCTTCCGTTCCACGGCGTCTGACGATCCGACCACGCTCGACGCCTATCTGACGCGCATGAAGCCGGGTCAGGAATCGATCTATTACCTGACGGGTGAAAATGCCGAGGCCCTGGCTGCTTCGCCGCAGCTCGAAGGCTTCCGTGCCCGTGGCATCGAAGTGCTGCTGCTCTCCGATCAGGTGGATGGCTTCTGGCCCGATCGTCTGTCTTCCTATGAAGACAAGACCCTGAAATCCATCAATCAGGCTCATGGCGATCTGGAGAAGTTCGAGGCTCCCACGCCGGAAGGCGAGGCCGCGGATCTCGGGAAGCTGATCCCGGCGCTCAAGGAAGCCCTTGGCGATGATGTGAAGGATGTGCGCGGCACCGTGCGTCTGGTCGGCAGCGCCGTGGTCATCACGAGCGAGGGCGGTCCGGACCTGATGATGCAGCGTCTGATGCGTCGCTCAGGTCAGGGTATGCCACCGGCAGCACCGATCATGGAGATCAATCCGCACCATCCGCTCATCCGCGATCTGGCGGCACGCGTTGAGAAGGGCGAAAGCGTTGCCGATTATGCACGCGTCCTGCTCGATGTGGCCCGTATCCAGGATGGCGAAACCCTGCCCGACGCCGCAGGCTTCGCGCAGCGCCTGACCGCCATGCTCACCAGCGGCATTACGGTCTGATATCAGGTTACGCGCTACCGCCCCCGGAGAGCATAGCTTCTCCGGGGGAAATCTGCCCCGGCCCTGCGCGTAGGCGCGGCCTTCAGCCGGGCACCGATCTGATGAAATGGGCGTGACCTTGCCCCTTTGAGACTCACCCTTGTCGTCAATCGCGGTCAGAATTCCGCTGACCGTTGCGGCAAGAACAAGAAGAGTCTCTCATAAAATGCAGATCAGAACAGTCAGCCTTCTTTGCGCTCTCCTGCTTGGCAGCACTGCCGCAGCCAGAGCCAGTACCGCCAGCGAGGCATGTCAGAAACTCGGCCTCTCATCCTGTCCGATACCGACCGACAAGACATTGCCTGCGGCCAAAGACATGCTCACCTGGGGACAGGCACAGCGGGTCATCGGGTTTCGCAATGACTGGCGCATGTATGAAGGCGATGTCTTCAAAGCCGGCACGCCGTCACCCCTTCCCGTTGCCCTGCAGGATCTTTCGGCGCTTCACTACGAGGCCGACGCGAAACGCTACACGCTTGCGGATTATCTGAGCCGCAACAACGTCACCGGCCTGATGGTCATCAAGAACGGCCGCATCGTCTATCGCTATTATGGCAGCGGCAACACGCCAGATACGCTCTGGACCTCGCGTTCGGTTGGCAAATCCGTCGTCTCGACCCTGATCGGTATCGCGCTCAGACAGGGCCATATCCAGTCGCTCGATGACAGGGTGAGTCGCTATGATCCGCAATTCGACCATACGGTATGGGGCAACATCACGATCCGCCAGTTGCTTCAGCATGTTTCGGGCGTCGCGTGGAACGAGGATTATACCAACCCGGCCTCCGATTTCTCACAGCTGACAACCTGTGAGGCGGGCAAGGACCCCTATGCCTGCGTCACAACGCTGGTGAACACGCCAGACCGCAAGCCGGTCGCGGCACCCGGTCACGAATGGTCCTATTCCTCAGGAGGCGCCTGGGTTCTGGGCGACGTGCTTGAAAAAGCGACAGGCAAGACCCTCGCGCAAAATTTGCAGGACAACATCTGGCAGCCCTACGGCATGACTCATGACGGCGTCTGGCACAGCTATCGCAAAGGCCAGCATGATGTAGGTGCCCACGGCTTCAACGCCACGCTGGAAGACTGGGGGAAATTCGGGCTGTTCGTAATGAATGAGGGAGTTCTGCCCGACGGCCGCAAGATGCTGCCCGATTTATGGCTGAAAGAATGCAGCGACTGGACACGCGCGTTGCATTCGGTCACCCCGTCTCACCCCAATGGCACTTACGGCTTCGAGTGGTGGCACAACGATGTTCCAGCCACTGCCAGCCATGTCGCCCCCCGAAACGGCATGACTGCCGCCCGGACGCTCTGGGCCATCGGTATTTTCGGCCAGCTTATCGCGATTGACCCTGAAGAAAAGCTGGTGATCGTCCAGTGGTCGACCTGGCCAGAGGCAGAACCCTCTTTCGCAAAGCAGCCGCTCGAGGCGTCCCTAATGTTCAACGCCATCGCCAACGGACTGAAGAAATAAAAACCCACCGTCTCTTGCCCGGAAACTGGTCGAGAGACGGCCTCGTCACGCTGCGCGCAACCGCTGACGCCGCAGGGCATGGCGGCATAGCGCGCCGCCAAGAACCAGTGAA
Source organism: Asaia spathodeae NBRC 105894 (assembly GCF_025994195.1). NCBI lineage: Bacteria > Pseudomonadati > Pseudomonadota > Alphaproteobacteria > Acetobacterales > Acetobacteraceae > Asaia > Asaia spathodeae. Next base: position 91,983 of record NZ_BAPY01000007.1, read on the forward strand.
ACAAGGGCGACAGCCCAGCTGGTCGTCATGTCGCGTCCGCCGTGCAGAAAAACGAGCACGGTCAGCAGCAGGTAAAAGACGCCGCAAACCGCCAGAAGGGCCCGCTCCTTTATCTGAGGGATGAAGGCGCCAAAAACGAACAGCCAGAAAACGACCTGATACACCGTCATGGCGTGATGATCAGAGACCCAACCCGGTCTGACGAGCGCCGTGTCGAGCAATATCGCGATACCGGCCATGCATCCGGCGCAACACCCGGCAGTCAAGCGGCTAAGGAACCACGTGCCGCGCGTATCGGTCTCGCGCCCGGTCGCCTTTTCCTTTCGTCGGCGCACCGCGATCCAGAGGCGGTTGCCAGTATAAAAGAGAAACGCCCCGGCAAAGCCGAGCACCAGATAGGCCCAGCGTATGGGTGCGCCACCATAACTGCCGAAATGCAGCGCGAAAAAGCTGGTAAGCGCCGCAAAGCCTCCCGGCTGGAACCCGGGCAGATAATCACGCCAGATCAGACGACCCGAATAAGGGTCCATGGTCGTAAAGCCGCTGCTCGGTCCGCGCGTGAGATGCGCAGGGTCATGACCTGCAACACGCAGCATCATGGCGCCATTTGGACGCGTTGAATAATCGAGTGTATCGGGCGTAAAGCCGGGCGCCTCAAGGGCAAGACGCGACACGATTTCGGCCGGAGAAAGCGGCACAGCTCCCTCGGGCGGACGAGAGCCATGGGGCATTCCAGCCATGGCGCGGCCCGCATGTCCCCCCCGATGGGCGTCGCTCTGCTCATGGGCAAGAAATTCGGCCTGCACCGTGAAGATGACATCGTGGAAGGCAAACACCACGGAGGTCAGCGCCATGATGATATGAAACGGCAGTGAGCAGAAACCCAGCAGATTATGCAGGTCGAGCCATTTGCGGCGGACACTGCCCTCCAGCCTGACCGCGAAAAGCGCCCGAGCCAGAGCTGGCAGAAAAACCAGCGTGCCGGAAACAAGCGCCAGCGCATAACCGAGAGCGATAAAACCCATCACGATCATGGCGATCTCGTGAGGCAAGGGCAGCCCCATCTGCTGATGCAGCGTGTCGATCAGCTGCGCCACTGCCGAGGGTTTGCGCTGCGCTGTCACAAGCCCCCCCTGCTCATCGAGCGCGGCCATCATGACAGACTGCGCCCCATGGCCGTGACGCGATGCGGTCAATGGCCAGACCATGCGGGCGGGATGATCGGCATCAGGAGCGACCACGATCGTGTAGTTTTTGCGGCTTTCGGGAAAAGCCTCGAACACCTTCTGCGCCAACTCAGGCGTCCGGTCGAGCGATACCGCCACAGGAAGCGAGACACGCGGCGTCAGCCAGGATTCCAGCGCAGGCTCGAACATGCTGATCGCGCCGGCATAGAACGCGATGAACAGGAAAAGCCCTGCCACAACGCCCACCCAGCTATGCAGCTCGCGATAGACGGTCACGATGTCAGCACGCAACTTCATGACCCACCTGCTGCGTCAAAGCCCGTAAGGAGCGTGTCGATCAGCCAGACAAGGCAGGCCAGCCAGCCAAACCCGAGCCATGCCCCCAGCCCTGTGCGGAACAGGAAACAGAGACTGAGACAAATCACCCAGAGCAGGGCTGCCAGCCACATCAGCCATTGCGCCGACTGCGTCATCGGATTGCCCGTGCTGCCACAGACATGACCGATCAGCACCATTATCCCCAGAGAGAAAATCGCTCCGAGTATCAGACCCGCCAGAACCTTCGCGGGCCATTGCCGGTTATCGATGACGCGTTTTTTCATGAGGGGCGCCTTTTATGGATCGCAAGCGCCACGACCAGCGGAAACAGGCTCGTGACCGTCATCAGCGCGACAAAGCTCATAAAAATCCCGACCAGAGGACTCGTCGCTGCGGAAAAGGCCAGACAGGTAAGCACACTCAGCACTATGCCTCCTGTCACGCCAGGCCTGAATGGCATGCGTCTGGGCAGGATCTGTTGCTGGTGCGACGCCAGATAAAACAGGACACCCGCCCCAGATGACAGCACCACACCCGTCAGAACGAAGAGCGGTGCGTGGCTCACCAGCGATACTCCAGACGCATCGTCAGGCTGCGGCCCTGACCGTAATAGCAGGCTGACACTGCAGTGCAGGTCGCAACGAAGCGCTTGTTCGCAATGTTGCGCATGTTGAGCGAGAAAGAGAGCCCGTCATAGCGCGGCCGCGCCACACCAAAATCATAGCGCAGGAACATGTCAAAAAGCGTGTAGCCGGGGATGGAGAGCGTATTGGCCGTATCACCATAGGAATGACCGGTATAACGCACACCACCGCCAAAACCGGCACCACGCATCGGACCATGAAGCAGACGCTGATCGACGAATAGCGACGCCATCCATTTCGGCGCGGCATTCATGTAATTGCCGACCTGCGACAGCGTATTGGATTCCGTGATCTTCGCATCGCTGCGCGTACCGGTGAAAATGACGGCCATATCCCAAGGCAGGGTCGCCCGGCCCTCAAGCTCGAGGCCACGCGCCCGCATCTCGCCCGTCTGCACAAGGCAGGTCGCGGTGCCGCAAAGAACACCGCTGGGGGCGGGCGTGGTCACATTGCGCTGCTTGATCTGATAGGCGCCGAAAGTGACATAGATATTCTTGCCGTACTGATAGCGCAGACCAGCTTCATACTGATCGCCCGTTGTCGGCTTGAAAGGCTTGTTATCAAGCGCGGTCGACGGATCGGAGACCTGAGGCTGGAACGATGTCGCATAGCTGAAATAGGGCGCCAGACCGATTTTCGTGCGGTAGACCGCACCGGCCCGCCACGTAAACTTGTCATTGTTATTCTGATAGCGCTTCTGGGTCAGGATATTGAGCGTGTTGTCACGCGCCCAGTCCTCTCGCCCACCCACGGTAATATAGAGATTCTGGATCTTGATCTGATCCTGAAAATAAATGCCGTTCTGCTGTGATTCGGTCGCACCATAGACCTGCGGTGCAAGTCCGGCCGAGTAACCCGTCGTGCCACGCGCAACAGGATCGAAAATATTGAGCATGGGCAGCACGAGCGCTGAATTCACCAGATCGCGCGAGCTTTCCCAGTTCGTGTAAAAATAATCCGTGCCGACGAGCAGCGTATGGTGAACGATGCCGGTCTTTGCCTTCGCCTCAAGCTGGGTGTCGGTTGCGACGCCCTGTGACCGTCCACGCCCCTCAACCGCACGGCGATTGACGGTGTCATACGGGACGCACCCCTTGATGGCGGCGGTACATTTGGTGAGCGTATCGCCCGAGAGCACGGTCGAACGATAGAGGTTATCGAGATAGGTATAACGCGTGTTGTTCCGTAGCGTGAAAATGCGGCTGAAGCGATGCTCGAGGAACGAACCTGCCAGTGCCTGCGTGCGGTCGAAATTATTCCAGTCCGGCTCGCCGATATTTGCATCATTGGCGATATAGCGCCCCTTCGACGGTACAAGCGTGCCAGTCATGGGCAGGAACTGGAAAGTCGAGCCGCCGGTATCGCGCTGATACTGCGCGAGAAGCGTCCAGCTCGAGCCCGGCGCATAGGCCCAGGTCAGGCTGGGAGAGACATAATAGCGGCCACTATTCACATCATTGACCTGCGTGCCGCCGTAGCGTGCCAACGCAACAATACGACCACGAACCGTTCCGGACTTGTTCAGCTTGCCGGAAACATCACCCGATGCCTGGCCCTGCCAGTTGCCAAGCTTGGTGTAGCCGATGGTTTGCAGGAAAAATTCGCCATGCGATTTTTCGGTCGGGCGCTTGGTCGTCAGATTGACAATACCTCCAGGCGCCGTCTGGCCGTAAAGCGCACCTGACGGCCCCTTGAGCACCTCGATCTGCTGCAAGGCGAAGGGGTCGAATGACGTACGCGTCCATTGCCCGCCCGAAGGCAGACGCAGGCCATCGACGAAGTTGTTGTTGGACGAAAATCCACCGGCACCGAAACCGCGTACCGAAACTTCATCCACACGATTATCAATGCCTGAAGGCTCGGCCTGCACACCCGCCATGTAGGAAAGCGCGTCGGCGATGGTCGGCGAGGCCCGCAATTCGATTTCTTCACGCGTAACGATCGAGATCGTCTGCGGAGAGTCGATGATGGGCGTACGTGTTTTCGTCGTTGCTCCTGCCTGCGAAAGCCCGGTAGCCGAAACGACAATCACCTCATCGGCCTTGTCCTTGTGCGCCTTGTCGCGCTTCGTTTCGGCCTGTTTTTGCCGATCCGTGTTTTTAAGCGCCGGTTTCTGCCGCAGGACTGAGTCCGGCTGGCTGTTTTCTGCCTGAGCGGCAGTCAGGGAAGAGGCACTTGCAGCGGCAAGGGCGACGAGACCGATTATCCTGCGCATCGCTTTAAATTTCACATCAAACTGTTCAAAACCCGCGCAGGATTTCTTTTGAATGCGAGTCATTGTCAATTGCATATTATCTAATGAGTCAGCTTTCGCTCTGGGGGTGCTACGCCAAAGCCACACCTCCCTGCCCGGTCCCGGCAAGGTGACGTGACACACCCCATGCCCATCCCTAGACACTGATGGTACAGAACCCCGCAAAGAGGGCGTCCCGCAAGAAGGAGACATACGGCATGAACGAGAAGATCGCGGCTATCCGGCGGTTCAACCGGTTTTACGTTCAGCATGTCGGCGCGATCGACGCGCAATTTCTGGGTTCGGAAGTCAATGCAACCGAAGCGCGCCTGCTATACGAAATCGCAGAACGTGCCCCGGTGCGCGCTACGACACTGCAGGAAATCATGCAGATCGATCCGGGCTATCTCAGCCGCATGATCACGCGTTTCGTCCGAAACGACCTCGTTACACGAAATAGCCCGGCCCATGACCGACGTGCGCGCCCCGTTTCCCTTACTGACAGGGGACGGGTACTGCTTGCCCAGCTCGAAGAGCGGATAAACGGCGCGCTCGCGCAAACGCTCGATAGCCTGCCCCCGATCGAACAGAACGACCTCGTTCAGTCCCTTTCCCGCGCGCATCGTTTGCTTGCGCCTGCCAGCGAGGCCCGGTTCACCCTACGCCTGGCAGGAGCGGGAGAACCCAGTCTGATCGCCTCACGACAATCGGCGCTCTATGCCGAAAGCCATGGCTGGGGACACAAGCTCGAATGCCTGATCGCCGAAACCGTTGCCAGCTACCTGCGCCATTTCAACCCCGATCGCGAAGCCTGCTGGGTGGCAGAACTCGACGGCGTGATGGCAGGGGCCGTCTTTCTGACCGATGAGAGCGGTGGCACGGCGCGGCTGCGCCTGCTGCATGTCGAGCCTTTTGCACGCAGGCGCGGCGTCGGTGACGCGCTGGTGCAGAACTGCCTCTCCTTCGCGCGTGACAAGGGTTATGAGCGCGTCATTCTCTGGACCCATACCGTACTTGAAACGGCACGCCGCCTCTACGCACGAAACGGGTTTGTGTGCATCGCAACGGCACCGCACGATCTCTTTGGCGTGCCGCTTCAGGGGGAAGACTGGGAATGTCGCCTCACCCCGGACACGACACCCACTCCCTGAGGGAGTGAGGTTTCGGCGTGACTCAGCCCGCCTCCATCATGCGCAGGACGAGAAAGCCCGGCTTGCCTGCCAGATAGGCGGCAAGCGGTGTGTCAACCACTTTCATATTGGCCTTGAGCGACGAGGCGTTGCGGAAATACAGCACGCCATCTTTCCAGACGGCCAGACCGGTATGGGTCACGTCCAGCCCGTCCAGCTTCGTATAAATGCCGATCACATCGCCTGTATGGATTTTCGCAGCCACTTCCGGCGTGAGGAATTCCGGCGCCAGATGCGCAATCTCGCGCGGATGAACCGGCAACCCCTGGATATAGACGCCCCCATCGGCCCGACGATTGAGATCCTTGTGCGTCACCACGACATGAGGCGAAAGCGCCCGGGTGATGTCACGCGCATTCTGCGGTGTAAGGGCCACCCAGTCCGTCAGAAAATGGCGCCGGTCCAGATAGGCAACATGGCCATCATGATAACGGGTTTTTTCGAGTGCCCTGATAAAACCGGCCTGGTTTTCTGACAGGGTGAGCGCCCGCACCATGTCGACAAAAGTATAGCAATCAACCCCGTCAAAACGCACGACAAGCGCCTCGGCAGTCTCGGGGCCACCGATCAGTGTATTCGCACGATAGGGCGTACCAAGAAACATTGCCGATGCCAGCGCTACACGCTCGGCAAACGGTCTGACGGACACCAACTGGCGCTCGATCATGGCGAGGCGCGCTTGATCCTCGGGCGAGAAACGGCTTTCGGCAGCCTGAGCCGAAAGAGGCATCAGGGCAGCAAACACCGCCATGGCCACCCTTTTCCAGAAACCACAATCACCCACGTCATCCCTCCTACGTCTGACCATCCCTGTGCCGCAGGATTGCAAGGAAAAACGGCGAGATAAAGAGCACCCTATCAAAGCAGCAACGGGATCATTCGTCTCACAAGACATACCGGTAGAAGATATGGTTTCTCCCCATCCTGAGTTCTGCAGTAGGTTAGACCAAGACCAGTTAAAAGCCGCCTGTGCGACGTGGCTGAGGGGCTCCCAAACAACTGACGCTTAGAGGCAGTACTCGTGGGTAAAATCACCTTTTCGGGCAACAGGTGATACGGCCTGCCTATCAACGGTCGCAAGCGATCCCTCGTTTGCGACCCTTAATAACTGCCGCGACGGGCCTCAGCTCATCCAGTTGCCTCCATCGATGTTATAGGTCTGCGAGACGATATAATCGGCGTCTCTGGACGCCAGAAAAACTGCCAGGCCACCGATTTCATCAGGGCGTGCCATGCGCCCGAAAGGCACAGAAGCGCCGACAAGGCGCTTTTTTTCGCCAAGGGGCAGATTTTCGTACTGCGCAAAACGACGATCCACATCATCCCAGTGCTCGTTATCGACCACACCCGGCGCAATCGCGTTGACGTTGATGCCGTATTTGATGAGGTCCAGCCCGGTGCTCTGGGTGAGCGAAATGACAGCGGCTTTCGACGCGCAGTAAATGCCGACAAGCGGCTCACCGCGACGCCCCGCCTGCGAGGCAAAATTGATGATCTTGCCACCCTCGCCCTGTGCGATCATCTGACGGGCCACGGCCTGCAACGTGAAGAGCAGACCTTCGACATTGACCGCAAAAACGCGATGATAGCTTTCCCGCGTTATTTCCACTGTCGGCGCCAGATCGAAAAGACCGGCATTATTGACGAGTATGTCGATACGGCCATAGCGCGCAACGATCGCAGCCAGAGCCTCATCGATTGATTCCTGACGCGTCACATCCAGCTTTACGCCCAGATGGCCCTCGCCCAGCGCCGCAGCGGCACTGATAGCGCCCGCTTCGTTCAGGTCGCCGATCACGACCTTCGCGCCTTCCTGCGCGTAGCGCTCGGCCAGAGCCCGGCCGATGCCACGCGCGGCACCGGTGATAAGAGCAACACGATCCTGCAACGTCTTGTTGGTGCTCATGTGTCTATTCCTGCAGCTGTGCCAGTCACAGCGTTTCGTAGCGATCCAGGACATCCCGGACCGACTGGATCAGAAAATTCCCGGCTTCTGGGGCAAGGGCGCCCGCCTGAACACGCTCGAAAAACCGGGGCAGATACTGGCTGACCATCGTCTCGGGCAGTGAATCCTGCCCTAATGAATGCATCAGATCCTGTACTGCTTTTTCAGCTTCAGGCACCGGCCAGTAATAGCGAATGCGGTCGCTATAGCTGAAATGACGCAGAATACGCTGTTCCTCTGCATCGCCATGATAATGGCTTTGCCAGTTCGCTGGCGCTGCCAGCATTACCCGCTCCATGATCTCAATAAGCGAAGACGCCTGTGGCTGACGAAACTGGTTGATCGCATCAAGTCCATACAGCGCTTCACGCAGGGCGAAGCTCAGCTCGGGGCCTACCTTGAGAATACAGAACCCATCGCGCTTGAGTTGCGCCAGAGAAGCCCCCGGCTGATAATCGGTGGAATGGGCCTCGAAAACGAGCCCCGGCAGATCGACCAGGCTCGCTACCAGCGCCCGGGCGGCCTCAGGCTGATAGACCGCCACATCGTCATGACCGAATTCCACACCCGGCTGCACAACGATGCCGATCACACGAGACCAGGCTTCGGGCAGAGCCGCCCGAAAAGCCGCTTCATGCACCGCATAGGTTGCGCGCACCGCTTCCGGCGTGGTCGGCACCACATGGTCGAGCGCCTCTGTCGCCCCGCCTGGTGTCGGAATTTCAGTACCGATCACATAGACGGCCTGACCGGGCGCCACGGTTTCCGCCCTTCTGGCCAACATCACCGCACGCTCGGCCACGACGGCATCGGGCAGATGCGCGGCTTCACCTTTGCATCCCATGCTGGCATCGAGATGCAGTTTGGTAAAACCCGCCCCGGCATAGGCCGCAATCATGTCGGATGCTTTTTGCAGCGCCTCTTCAGGCGGCAGGGACTTCCACGGATTGGGGCCGAGATGATCGCCCCCCAGAATGACCTGCTCTCGTGCAAACCCGACGCGATCGGCAATGCCAAAAACATAATCCCTGAAACCTTCAGGAGTCATGCCCGTATAGCCGCCCTCCTGATTGACCTGATTGCAGGTTGCCTCAATCATTGCAGACTGGTTGCGCGACGCTGCATGCAAAAGTGCCGCCTCGATGACAACCGGATGGGCCGAGCAGACGGAAATCAGAGCCTGGCCCTGACCCTTGTCGTATTGAGCACGCAGCATGGACAGAGGTGACGCGATCATGATGCGGCTCCTGTCGCGCTTTGCGCTGCGATCAGCTGGTCAAGCTCGGTGAAGCTCGATGTCCCTTCCATCGGCCCGAAAACCGATACGGCACGAGCCCCGGAAGCGCAGGCATAGCGCAGGGAATCCTCACGGGTCTTGCCAGACAGGCGACACGTGACATAGGTGGCGCCAAAGCAGTCACCAGCCCCTGTCGGATCGACTTCCTGAGCAGTGAATGCCGCATTGCGCACCGTCTTGTCGGCGCAGAAACACGTAGCCCCCTCAGCTCCCTGCTTCAGCACGATCTCGGAAACACCCATATCGAGAATTTCCCTGATGGCTTCTTCCTGAGTCGTACCGGTGCAGAACAGCAGCAATTCCGGCCCGCTGGGCAGGAAGATATCGCATTCCTGCAGCATCAATTCGAGAGCGGCCCGCATATCAGGAATATCGAGCATTTCCTTGCGGATATTCGGATCGAATGAAATCGTACCGCCCTGCGCCTTCACCTGATGCACGGCGGTCGTCACCGCATCGATAATCGGGAAGGAAAAAAGAGACGACCCCATGACATGAAAATGCGTGGCACGCTTCAATAGGCCCCGGGCCGCCTCATGCAGACCCACCTGCGAACAGGCCGATTGACGTATATTATAGACAAAATCCCGACTGCCATCCGGGCGGTAACGCACAAACGCACTACCGGTAGAATAGGACTCGGCACGCAGAATGGCCGAGACATCGACACCGTCGCGATTAAGGCGCTCGACATTCAGTGTCCCGAAATCGTCATGTCCAACTGCGGAGATGACACCGCAATCTCCACCCAGCTTTGCCACCTGATCGATGAAGATCGCAGGAGCGCCTGAAGGATAAGGGCCTTTCAGAGTCATGGGCTCAAGAAAGCCGACGCCCTGCGTCTCGGCCATGATCTCGACCACAATCTCGCCAATCGTGACGATACAGCGTGGCGCTTCGGGATCGAGATCCATCAGAAAACTGGATGCCATGGTCAGATATCCATCCGGGAAGAGAAAAAGAGAAACGGAGAGCGGGAAAGCCCCTCAATCGGGCGATGACGGGTTGTCAGCGAAAACGCTCCAGTCCTGACACAGCACGGCGCCGTCGGGCGGGCTGCCGCCATGCAGAACCGACATGGTGTCGCGCCATTCGAACAGATGCGCGTCCTCATCGACACGATCTAGCCGGTCGGTAAGCAGAAAAACCTGCTTTGCCTGATAGATGGCAGCGTCGAGGCAATTGCCTGTCTGGTCGAGACACGAAAACCCAGGCTTGCCGATCTGTGAGACCGAGATCACTGCAAGATCGAGATCATAGAAAGAGAGCGCATGATTAGCTGCCGGGCTGATCAGCGGGTAACCGAGCCGGTCATATTCGCCACCAAGCAGTGAGACTGCCGCATCGCTGCATCGGCTCGCCAGATGATAAGTTTCGAAACTATTGACCACAAAACGCAGATTTTCCGCGGTCGCATGGACCGGCACGAAAGATGCTGCCTGTGAGTTGTCGAGAAAGACGCATTGCCCGGGCTGCAGCCGGAAAGCCACCGCTCTCGCAAGCGCCCGCGCTTCGAAAAGGGTCGGGCTTTCATCAAGAGGCGCATTGACCGCGCAATCATGGGCCGGCTGTGCGCCACCATTGGTTCTGATCACGAGATTCTGGCTTTGAAGATAGGCCAGATCTGATCTGATCGTTACCATGGAGACATCAAACTGGTCTGCCAGCGCTTCTGTGCGCAGGAACCCGGCCCGCCTGACAGCATCGATGATGCCAAGGCGGCGTTTGAGAGTCGCACTGTTCACGCCCATGGACATCAGTGAGGATCTTTCGAAACGAAAATCTTGTTTTCGTTCTGTAGGCGATCCTGCGCTGCTTGTCAGCCAGCTACGCGAACTGTCACGACAACGTGTCTCTAAACGCCTCCCTTGGGATTCCCACGCCTAGAAATCGTCGGAGTCTCTGGCTTCGCCCCTCCTGCTCCAAGAAAAGTCTTTTTCGAAAAAAGATCCCGGAAACATCTTCGCCTCAAAGATAGACAGTAAAAAATTCGACGAAACCTAGCGAGAGATATTACAAAATTTGACCGTTACAGATGTCCATATTTGTATACAAATTTGCGCGCGTTTTTCTTTCCAACACATCGATCGATATAACGATAATTATGGGCATTTAACAGAATAATATCTATCAATAATATATTTCAGTAATCAATGCATAAAAACAAAGAATTATTTATTAATAATAGACTAATTTCACGATAAACCCGACCTCATCCGAAATCGCTCGCATTACGACATATTGGGAAAAGATTTTGTCATTAGATTATTTTGTGACGCTTGTTTGTATAATCCCAACCCAGTCCGGGGAATCCTGACTTTCTCGACAAAATATTGTCGGGACCGAAAAAATAACAATAAAGAACAAGCTGGGTCCTAAAATTCTACTTGTTATCCGCCCTTGCGGTTTGAGAATGGAGAATAAGAAATGGCCGACGTCACCTCGAGCGTTACAGCAAACGCAGCCAGTGCTTCAGTGACGCCAAGAGCCACCACGACTACGCTCTCGACAGGCGTCTGGTCGGCCGTCAAATCAGGAGACGCAACGGTATTTGTGAGTGGCACTGTTACTGTGTCGGGTCCTGTGATTCTCGGAGCAGCAACGCTGAACGTGACCTCAGGTGCCGTCGTCGACGGTCTGGTCCAGACAAAGGGCGGCATTATCAATGTGCAAAATGGCGGTATTCTGCGTAATTCGACCCTGACTGACGGTACGACCAACATTATGAGTGGCGGACTGACCTCGGGCAATATCGGCGATTCGCAAAAAACAACCATCAGTGCCGGTGGTAGCTCGGTCAATGATCAGTTCAAGGCCGTTGCCGGAACAGCTGATACGGTGACCGTCATGAATGGCGGTTATATAACGGGCGCCGATCTAGCTAATACAACGATGACAGCGTCATCTGGCGCGAAAGTTGGAACATTCACCAGTCATGACGGCGGCACGGTCTCCATTGCCAATGGCGCCTCCGTCGGCACCGGCACGACGATAACGCAAAATATTGCGACTGATGCCCAACGCTACAAACAGGCACTGCTCAACGGAACGACCTGGTCTGCCGTCAACGTCAATGGCACCACAGTCTACCAAAGCGGTGGCGTGACCGTCTCGGGACCCATTGTTCTCAACGCAAATACAGCACTCGTTATCACATCGGGCGCCGTGGTATCTGGCCTGCTGGGAGCAGCCGCTGGCGGTAATCCCCGCATCACGATCATGAGCGGCGGCACACTCACTGACTCCACAGTCAACGCAGGCATCGTCGTCGTCAGCGCGGGTGGATTGACCTCAGGCAATCAATTCAACGGAAACAGTGTAACATTCGCAACCGGCGCAAAATCGCAGGACGATCAGTTCTACGTTGCCGGCACAAACGCAAACACGGTCACAGTGCAGAGCGGTGCTTCAGTGTCCGGTGCGATTGTCGACGCCAACATGAACCTTAATGCTGTCAATGGTGCCACCTTGAACGGTGTTGTCGTCGGGTCGGGCGGGCGCGTCACTTCTGGTGGCGTCGCAGTTACTTCCAATACAAGCTCGGTGACAGTAGATCCGAGCCATGTGACAAGCAATACGCTCTTTTCTGACGGCAATATCACGGGTGGTACGTGGTCCGCCGTCAACATCGGCGGCACGACTTATTATCAGAGCGGTACAACCAGCATCACCGGCCCTGTTTTCCTTACTGGCGCGAACCTCTACATTACCTCCGGTGCGACAGTCGATGGCATGCTGCAGGCCCAGTGGGGTTATCCGACCATCACCGTTCAGAACGGCGGCAAGCTGCTGAACTCCACCCTGAATAACGGCTACGTTGTTGTGCAGTCTGGTGGCTATATGTCCGGCAATAACGGCAACTCCGCCAATGTCGTCATCTCTTCCGGTGGCAGCTCGGTCAATGACACCTTCTACACGACCTATGGCGGTAACGACTCAGTCACGGTGGCGTCGGGCGGCTATATTGAAGGCCCGTCGATTTCCAACACTACGCTTACAGTGTCGAGCGGTGCGACACTGGTGCAGCCATTGAATGTGGGCTCCGGTGGTATTGCCAATATTGCTGGTGCTTCCGAGGCCTGCTTCCTCGCTGGCTCGATGATCCGCACACCCACTGGTGAGATCGCGGTAGAAGATCTGTCGATCGGCGATGAAATCCTGACCTTCGACTCCCGTACCGGCGCTACAATCGCCCGTCCCGTTACCTGGATTGGTGGTGGCGAGATCCATGCCAGCCGTGTTCTGGCCGCCGATCTTTCCGGCTTCCCGATACGCGTGCTCAAGGATGCCCTGGGAGATAACGTCCCTCACAAGGACATGCTGGTGACGGCAGAGCACTGCCTCTATCTCGATGGTGCTTTCGTGCCGGTGCGCATGCTCGTCAATGGCCGCAGCGTCTTCTACGACATGAGCGAGACCCGCTATCGTTATTATCATGTCGAGACTGCCGAGCATTCGGTGATCTGGGCAGATGGCGTGCTGACAGAAAGCTATCTCGACACGGGCAACAGCCTTCGCATGGACAGAGACGACACAGTGGTGCGCCTGCCGAAAAAGGGAATCACCTGGCAGAGCCATGCGGCAGCCCCGCTCATGGTGGATCGTTCTGTCATCGAGCCGCTTTCCCGCAGGATCGAAGCCCGTGCGGCCCAGATGGGTGTGGCGGCAAAGACCAGTCAGCCTGAGTTGACCACTGATGCCGACCTGCATCTTGTGACGGCAGGTGGCAAGGTCATTCGTCCGGCGCGGCAGAGCAATGGCCACACCATCTTCATGGTGCCGTCTCACATGACGAAATTCCGGCTTGTTTCCCGCACGAGCCGACCCGTCGATACGATTGGCGCCTTCGTCGATGATCGTCGTGAACTCGGTGTTCTGGTCGGTGAGATGAGTGTGTTCACTGCACAGGGCAGCGTGCAACTGACCGATCATCAGAAAATCGCAGCGCTCAAGGGCTGGGCTGCTCTGGAAAACGATCAGTCCAGATGGACGACGGGTAACGCCGAGATCACGCTGGACATCGACCTTCCGGTCGGCGGCAGTATTCTCTCGGTGCAGGTCCTGGCCGCTGGCCCCTATCTTGCCGACAAGGATGAAGTGGCCTGCTATCGCATCACGGCCTGATACACCTTCCGGACCGGGCGGCTTCCTCCGCCCGGTCCGGTCATCCTGCCTGATCGCACCGTCACGCCGAAACGCTCGCTTCCAGCCCGCTTCGAATACACGACGCATTGCTGCTGCCACTCACAGACAGCACCCCGATTATCAGCCCCGATCACGGCCTTGCGACTCCCGATCGCGCCCACTCCCCGCAATAACCCGTCATGGCCTCTTGCCAAACCATGGCTTTGCGGTGGAAATCGCTCCCCATGCGCAAACTCGACCCTTTCCTGCTCAGCCTGATTGCCGCCATCGTGCTCGCGACGTTCCTGCCCTGTCACGGGCTGGGCGCAACGCTGCTGACCCATCTGACGACGCTTTGCATCGCCATCATGTTCTTTCTGCAAGGCGCACGGCTTGAACCCACAGCCGTTCTGGAAAGTGTGCGCGACTGGCGTCTGCAGGGCAGCGTGCTCGGCTGCACGTTTCTGATGTTTCCCGTGCTCGGTATCGTTCTGCACGCGCTCATGCCTGGCCTGCTCAAACCCGACATGTGGCATGGCGTGCTGTTTCTGTGCTGCCTGCCCTCGACGGTGCAAAGCTCCATCGCCCTTACCTCGATCGCGCGCGGCAATGTGCCCGCCTCGATCTGTGCGGCAACGCTCTCCAATCTGGCGGGTATCGTCGCAACGCCCATTCTGGTCGCGCTTATCGTTCAGCGCGGCAATGTATGGTCCGGCCACGCCATCATAGACATCGCCACCCAGCTGCTTCTGCCTTTCGGGCTGGGCCAGCTTCTGCACACACGTCTGGGCGACTGGGCACGACGCAACAAGAAGCTGCTTTCACTCAGCGATCGCGGATCGATCATTCTCGTGGTCTATACGGCCTTCAGCCATGCCGTAGTGGAAGGCATCTGGCATCGCGTCTCGGTGCCTGATCTGCTGATTACGGCATTGTTCGATACGGTGCTTCTGGCACTGGTTCTGTTCCTGTCTCGCGGGATCGGACGTTTTGCCGGATTCAGTGAAGCCAGCAGCATTTCGCTCATGTTCTGCGGGTCGAAAAAATCCCTCGCAACCGGCGTGCCCATGGCCAATATCCTGTTCCCCGCAGCCGCAGTCGGCACGGTCGTGCTGCCGCTCATGATGTATCACCAGATCCAGCTTTTCATCTGCACGCTGCTCGCAAGACGCTTTGCCGCGCGCCATACCTCCGGCGAAGAAGGCTGAAAAACCTTTTCTTACGGCTCTTTCATGGGAAACGCCTGAGGAGTCAGCGGTTAAACCCCTGACTGGGGCGCCTGGAGAGATCATGCACAGGTGACATTCTGACGCCCCTCCCGCAAAGCGTCAGGAGAGACTGTGATCAAGCAAGACTATGTACACTCCATGTCGAGGCTCCTCGCATGGTTCGACTGGCTGCCGCCCTCACTCGCCTCCACCCTGCTTCTCTGTGCCGCCGCCCTGTTCGCGCTGCTTTTCAGCCGCCTGATCACCGAAGCACTTCCCCGCCTGCCCGGCCTGCGGCGTATCGCCTTCATTCACGAGACGATCGCCCGGCTGCAAAACCATGTCCGCCTGCTGCTGATGATTGTGGCGGCCAGTGCTGCCCTGCCTGCCACGACGGGCTTTACGCCGAAGACCATCCAGTTTCTGGCCCATTTCTTTGTCTTTGCCTCGATCATCACCATCGGGTTCGGGCTGATAAAGGCCTTTCGTTTCGGCACGGATAAATATCTCGACCGCATCGCCAACCGTGCGCAGGTTGATGATATCACCGTGCGCTCGCACCAGACCCAGATTCGCATCCTGCGACGCCTGATCGAAATCACCTGCGGTGTCATTACTGTGGGTGCGGCGCTGATGGTGTTCGAATCTGTCAGACAATATGGCGTCTCGCTTTTCGCCTCTGCCGGTGCGGCCTCTCTCGTCGTGGGTCTTTCGGCCCGCCCGGCCCTGTCCAACCTGATTGCTGGCATCCAGATTGCCATCACCCAGCCCATACGCATGGAAGACATGCTTATTCTCAATGGCGACTGGGCCTATGTGGAAGAGATCAACGCCACCTATGTCGTGCTGCGCACCTGGGACCGCAGACGCTATATCGTGCCGATCGCCTATTTTCTCGAAAACCCGTTCCAGAACTGGACGCACAGCTCGCCCTCTCTCATCGGTTCGGTGTTTCTCTGGCTGGATTACCAGACACCCATGGACGAGGTACGGCGCCTGTTCCATGAGGAACTCAAGGCTTGCGAAAACTGGGATCACGACATGAATTCGGTCGGCTGCCAGGTTGCCGACAGCAATGCCCAGGTAATCTCGATCCGCCTGATTGCGGGCGCCAGCGATGCCAATGGCATGTGGAATCTCTGCTGCGATCTGCGTGAGCGCATGCTCAAACGCCTGCGCGAAGATCTGCCGCAATCCCTGCCGCGTGGTCGCACCGCCATCGTACCCGGCGCCGCCGACGAACCTGCCTGGCCAGACTCACTGGTCTCGCCCCCCGTCAACCGTCCAATGAGCGGCAGCCAGTATAATGGTCCGGATATCCGTCCTGCGCGGTAATATCTGCATGACCGCATAAGCTCTACAGGGCGCGCGAGACACCTTCCAACCCGCACGCCCCCGCCGGCACGAGTCCCCTACTGATGGTTTTCAATCAATTTCACGCATAACAGCGTGTGGCTGAGGCTCTAGACGAAAAGGCGACCAGGCCGGACGAAACACCTGTCAGGTCGGCCTCACCTTTGTCGAAGGGAATTGCCCGGTGAAACTGGTTCTCGACCCCTATATGCAACGCCATCTCACCCTGCCGGAAATTGCCAGAACGGTTTCCGGCTATGGTTTCGACGGTATCGAACTCTCGCCGCGCGCCGATTTTCTGGACTGGTGGGTGATGCCGCGCGCCACGTCGCAGCGTATCCGTGATTTCAAGGCTGCCTTGCGCGACCACGGCACCGAGCTTTCCACGTTGCAGCCCATGTATCGCTGGTCGAGCCCGATCGAGGAAGAACGTCAGATCGCCATGCGCTACTGGAAGCGCGCCATCGAGATTGCCTCCGAAATGGAGTGCCCGCTCATGGTCTCCGAATTCGGGCGTGGCACCTCGCCCGAACGGTCTGCGGGACTGCCACCCGGCGTTGCGACACCGGAAACCTGCGAGGCAGCCTTCTGGCGCTCCATGGATGATCTCGTGCCCGTTCTCGAGCGTGCAGGCATCACCCTGTCTCTGGAACCGCATCCGGAAGACTGGGTCGAAACCTTCCATCCTGCCATCGATATCATCCGCAATATCGGCTCGGATGCGGTCAGAATGTCCTATATCGTGCCGCATACCTTCTTCTACGGCGAAGACATGGCTGCCATGCTGCGCGAGGCGGCGGATATTCTTGTTCATATCCGCGTGGCCGATACATTCGACCACCGCAAATCCTCGGAACTGCGCTACATCGTCAACCCGCCGGGCGCGCGCGTGCGGGTGCATCAGCATCTCGATATCGGTCAGGGCGAAATCGACTGGACGGTCTTTTTCGACACGCTGGCAGAGATACGCTTTGACGGCGTTCTGTCCTCCTGTGTCTTCGCCTGGGAAGAGCGTGCGGAAGACTCGTCACGCTTCATGCTCGATACAATGCGGCGCGAACTGAACAGGCGCCGTCTGATCTGACCCGCCCCCGCCCAGGCTGGGCTCAGATATCCTTCGGCAGGCGCTGGACGCGCGAGCGCAATAACTGCTCCTCGAAATCCAGCTCCTGCTGCAATTCCCATTCCGTCTGGTCGTTGATCCCACGCTCGACAAACAGGTCATGCAGCGTCTGTCGCTGCGCGCGCAGAACAAGCAGGCGCGTTGCCAGTTCGAGCCGCTCGCGACGCAGGGCAAGCTGGCGGTTCATCAATGTGGAGTGATGCGATTCATCAATCTGGCTCAGCCGGTTTTCATAGCTCTGTGACAGACGATCGATCACATCATGCTTGAGTTCCCTGTCCTGCACGCTGCTATCGGCCGTGTCGGGTGTCTGGAAACGTTCGTCGTGCAGAAGGGTGATTGCCGTGCGCAACAACCTCTGACGCGCCATGATTTCTTCCGAGGCGTAGCGATCCATGCCGGGGTCAGGCAAAAAGCGGATGCAGAGCGGCATAAGCAGCCCGGCACCGACAAGGGAAATAACAATCACACCCGCCGCAACCGTAATCAGCAGATCGCGTGATGGAAACGCCCCCAGTTCACTCCCCACCGCAGGCAGGGACAGAACAGCTGCAAGCGTGACCGCACCGCGCACCCCGGCAAAGGTCAGCAGCAGCGAACTCAGGAAACCTGGCCAGGCAAAGGGCTTTTGCGTCCAGCGCGCCACGCACCAGCGCCGCAGGATGGACAGCCATATCCCGATGAAGCGCAGCGTCGTCATGATGAGATAAACCGCGCCGACAAGGGCGACGAGCTGCAGCAGCGATACCTGGCGCTCACGCGCCATTGCCATGCCGCCCTTCACCAGAGCAGGCAGTTGCAGGCCAAGCAGAAGAAAGATCAGGGCGTTGAAGATGTAGTTGACCATGCCCCAGACCGTCGTGGCCTGAAGGCGGGTGGCGGTATTCGTCTCCTCGATCATGCCCATCGTCTTGATGACCATGCACGCCGCGACAGAGGCCAGAATGCCCGAGCAATGCACCGCCTCGGCCACGATATAGGTCACGAACGGCAGCAGGATCATCAGGGTGATCTGCAAGGGCGGATCGTCAAACCCGCGACGCAGCAACACACGGTTGAGCCGCGCCGAGACATAGGCAATGAGCGCCCCGATGGCCATGCCACCAAAGGCAACCAGCAGAAACGCGTCAAAAGCCTGACGATAGGAGAATTCGCCCGTCAGCGCCGCTGCCGTCGCAAAGCGAAAGCACACCAGACCCGACGCATCGTTGAAAAGCGCCTCGCCTGAAAGAACATGGATCATCCGTTCGGGCACATTGCGCCCGGCCATGAGACTCGAGACTGCCACCGTGTCGGTGGGGGAAAGCGCGGCGGCGAGCGCGAAGCAGCAGGGCAGATCGAGTGTCGGTATCAGCCAGTGAATGGCGTAGCCGCAGCAAACCGTACTGAACACCACAAGCCCGAAAGCCAGAAAGAAGATCGTGCCCCGCAATTCGTGAAACTCACGCAGCGGCATGCGAAAGGCATCCGCAAAAAGCAGCGGGGGCAGAAAGACCAGCATGAACAGATCGGGGCGCAGCCCGATCTTTACTCCCAGCAGGGCAGCGCCGATCCCCAGCACGATCTGGATCAGCGGCAGCGGAATCGCATTTTTGACCAGGCGGATCAGCAGACTGCTTGCGGCGGCCAGCACGAGAAGAAAGAGAATATGATCTGCGGGTATCATGGCTTCGGGGCCCGCGTGTGGCACGACATGAGGATAGGAACAGCCTTCGTTATTCGCCCGGCGCACGCCTTTGCAAAATGCGCTAGAATAGCGGGATGAGCTCCTTTCGCTTTCTGCACGCGGCCGATCTCCATCTTGATAGCCCACTCAAGGGGCTGGAGCGGCATGACGATTTGTCCATCGACCGCATCCGCTCGGCATCACGCCGCGCACTCGACAATATGGTCGATGCCGCTATCGAGCATGATGTCGCTTTTGTCGTGATTGCAGGCGATCTTTATGACGGCGACTGGAAGACCATCAGCACCGGGCGCTACATGGCGACCGCTCTTGGGCGCCTGATCGCGCATGGCATCAGGGTTTTCCTGCTGCAGGGCAATCACGACGCTGCCTCGGTGCTCACTCGCGACCTGCCGCTACAGGCCGGCATAGACCGTTTTCCTTCCCCCCGCCCGGGCAGCTTTCTGATTGAAGACCTCGGCGTGGCCCTGCATGGGCAGAGCTTCGCCAACCGGCATATGCCCCATGACATGACCCCCGCCTATCCGGCGCCCGTACCCGGCTATTTCAATATCGGCGTCCTGCACACCTCGCTTTCGGGCCATGGGCAGCATGAAACCTATGCCCCCTGCGCGCCCGAGACATTGCGTGCCAAGAACTATGATTACTGGGCGCTGGGCCATGTGCATGAGCGCATGATCCTGACCGATGGCACCCCCATCGTCTTTCCCGGCGTGCTTCAGGGCCGCCATATCCGCGAGACGGGCGAAAAAGGCGTCGTACTGGTTTCCGTAACCGATCATCGCATCGACTCGATCACCCCCATCGCCTGCGATGTGGTGCGCTGGCACGCTGCGCGTTTCGATTGCACCGGAATCGAGAATTTTTCGGCCTTCGAAGACCGGCTCGGCGCCTTTCTGCGTGACATCGCCCACATGCATGAAGGGCATCTCTGCGTGATGCGCCTGACAATAGCGGGGACAACTGCGCTGCATGACACGCTCAAGCGTCAGGGCCAGACTCTGCGCGAAGCCGTGCAGCATCTGGCCGCCATGAGCGGTGGTGAGATCGAACTCGAAAAACTTCTGCTCGACACCACCCCTGTCGCGACACAGACCCGATTGGCGCCAGATGAGGGCGATGGTTTCGCATTATCCGGCCTCGTGCATGAGGCTGCCAGTGATGAAACCCTGCTGAAATCGATTGGTGAGGAGCTCGATTCCTGTCTCAAGACGCTCAATCTCGGTGAGATTGCCCCTGATTCCCTCCTCGACCGCATCAACCGTCGCGACTGGGCCTCTATCCTGCCCGAGCTGAACGAGGCTCTTTGCGACAGGCTGTCGGGCAAGGGAGACGCATCATGAGATTTGGCTCGCTCGATCTCATCCGCTACGGCAGTTTTTCTGACCGACATTACGATTTTGCGCCCAGTCCCGCTGACCTGCACGTGCTGCATGGTGCCAATGAGGCGGGCAAATCGACCATGCTCGCCGCGATTGGCGATCTGCTTTTCGGCTTTCCCAATCTCAAATCGCAGGACTGGCTTTTCGACGCCCCCCTGCTGCGCGTCGGTGCCAGTCTCGAACAGGGCGATACCCGGCTCGATGTCGTCCGCAAACGCGGGCGCACGCAGACGCTGCTCGCCCCTGACGATACCACGCCACTTGATGAAAACGCCCTGCTTCGCTGGCTGGGCGGTGTCGATCGTACGGCTTTCGAGCGCATGTGGAGCCTCGACCATCAGCGTCTGCGCGCCGGTGGCGACGCCATGGCACGTTTTGAGGGCGATCTCGGCCAGCAGCTTCTGGCCGCAGGATTCGGGCTCGAAAACGTGCAGAACGTGCTTGAGGCTCTCGACGCCCAAGCCAGCGCTATCTGGAAAAAAGGCGGTCGCGGCACACAGCTCAATGAGCTGAAAAAGGAATTCGATGCGGCGCGCAGCCAGTTGAGCACCGCCGAAAGCGCCCGCTCAACCTGGACCTTCCTCACCAACGAGGCCAGCGCACTCGAGAGCGACCGCCTGAGCCTTGAGCAGCGTATCACCGCCCTGCGTCAGGAGCGCAGCCGGCTGGGAAGACTCAAACGGCTCAGATCGGCACTGACCCGTCTCGATGCGCTCAACGATGCACTGAACGCCACACCCGCCCCGCTCCTCACCTTGCAGGAACATGAAAGTTTCGAGCGCCTGCTGCGGGGCTGGGTCGAAGCGCTACAGAAACGGGCTGCCCTGCAACAAGACCATGACGGGCTGGTCGAAACCCGTGCGGGCTGCCAGCCTGATCTCGTTCTGCTGGCGCAGGCAGGAAAAGTTCGCGACTTCAAAAGCCGGTTCGAAGCGCTCGGCCCTGAGCGCCTCGATCGCGAAGAGGAAGCCAGCCTGTCACAGCTCGAAGCCGCGTTGCAGGCACAGGGCCATACCGGGACAGCAGAAGAAATCCTGTCGCGCCTGCCGCAGGAGAGCCTTCTTGAAAGGCTGCGCCCTCAGGCAAAAGCCCATGATGCGCTCACCCTGCGTGAGACTGAATGGCGCCGGAATCATGAAGCCGCGCAGGAAAGACTGGCCCGCGCCGAGGCAACACGCGGCACGGCCAGGGCAGGCGATCTGCGCCCCCTGCAGATCGCCGTGCAACAGGCCGAGGCTCTGGGAGATATCGACAGCACCGTGACTGCCCTCGGCCGTGCCTGTCATGAGGCAGAAGCAAGGATGACGCAGTCCCTGCGCGATCTGCTGCCCTGGAAAGGCACCCCGGAAGCGCTCGGCATGATGGCCCTTCCCGAACCCGACTTTCTGGAACGACAGAAGGAGATCTGGCGCGAGAGGCAAAAAGCCGTTGTTTCTGCCTCGGAAGCGGCTCAGGCCCTGGGCGACACCAGAGACCGCCTCCTGCTCGACAAGGCCCAGCTTGAACAGCGCGACATCATCTCGCACGCCGCGCTGAGCCAGGAACGCGTCCGGCGTGACACCCTGTTTGACGCATTGATGACTGCCCCCCACGATGTCGACAAGCGGGCAGACTATCTCGCATCACGCCTCACAGCCGATCAACTCGCCGATCGCCGCTTCGACGATGCCGAGGAATCGGCGAAGCTGACCCAGATCGAGCAGGCACTCGAACGTTGTATTCTGGAACTGGCCCAAGCCGACTCACGACGCGATATCCTGCTGCAGGCAGAGCAGGAAGCCGCGCGCTCATGGCAGGACGAAGTAGAAAAACGGGGCCTGCCGATCTTGCCACCCGATCGCCTGACAGGCTGGCTGGAGCTCAGGCACAAGGCGCTTGAGGCGCAGGCGCGTCATCAGGCCGCACAGGCCGATCACGATGCCGCCTGTGCCCGCCGGGCCGCCATGCTCACGACCCTGCGTGAACTTCTGCCTAATCTCGCAACGCGTGATACGCTTGCCGACAGTCTGATCGAAGTCAGAATGCATTTGCGCGACCGCGAGAAAGAGGCCCAGCGCCTCGCCGAGCGCGAGACGGAGTGCGATCTGGCCCGCCGCGAGGCGCTGTCAGAGCAGCGCAAGGGTGAGGCGCTTTCTGCCGAGCGGCAGGCGCTGCTTGCGCGCTGGACCGGGACACTCCCCGGCACAGAACCGTGGCCGTCGGAAAAAGTCGAAACTCTTGAAGACGCGCGCAGAAAGGCCAGCATTTTGCTGGTTCGGCGTGCAGCCCTGACAGCACGCAAAGCCGATAGCGCCGCCCTAGAAGAGGCTTTCCGCCATTTCATGGTGGGTCTCGGTCGGGGGGAGGCCCTCGCTCTGGCAACAGCTGGTGCAGCAATGGCCTCACTGCATGAGGCCCTGCTGAAAGCACAGCTCGACAAGACACAAGCCGATCTTCAGGATGCCCGGATCAGGGAGCATGCCGAAGCCTGTGCCCTTGCCGACACCAAGCTCGACGCACTGCGCGCCACGTTCGCGCCCTTTATGCAGAAACTTGGGGTCACCGAAATCGAGACCATACGCCCGGTTCTCGATGCAGAAATGCGTCACTATCGTGATCAGGAAGAGAAGACGCAGCTCGAACGACAGATCATCGACCATTCAGACGGGCTCGATCTGGCCCAATTGCAAGAGCAGGCGAAAGACACCGACCCCGCTCTGACAGAAACCCGTCTCGGTGCCGTCGAGAGCGAACAGGCAGAGCTTGAGCGCCAGCGCGATGCGGCCTTCTCGCGAAGAGGCGAGATCAGGGCGTTGCTGCGTGACATCGAGAAGGACGAGGCAGCGCTGAGTGCCGCTTTTGACATCGAGTCCTGTCGCGCCAAAATGGCACGCGCTGCCGAGGAATGGGCAACCTCCCGCATCCAGTCGCTGGTACTCACCCATGTGGCAAAACGTCAGAGGCTCGAGAACACCAATCCTCTTCTGAAAGCAGCAGAGACGATCTTCGGTTCACTGACATGCGGGCGCTATCAGAAGCTCGTCATTTCAGAGGATGGCCGGGCACCAGAGCTTGCAGGCATGCTGCGAGACGAGAAAATGGTACGCCCCTCGGCCATGAGCGAAGGCACGCGTGATCAACTCTATCTGAGCCTGCGCCTTGCTGCGCTCGAACAGGCACGGGCACGCGGCGTCACCCTGCCCTTCATTGCCGATGACCTGTTCATCACCTTTGATGAAAACCGTGCCGAGGCCGGTTTTGCGACATTGGCCAGAATCGCGCAGCATCAGCAGATTCTTTTCCTGACCCATCACGCGCATCTGGCCGAAATGACGACGCCATTTGGCGCCACGCGTCACAGCGTGTAAGCCCAAAGGCATGAATTACGGGACGATCTTCATCACCGGGGCGGCTTCCGGTATCGGGCGTGCCCTCGCCGTCGCCCTCTCTGCGCCAGGTCGCGCGCTTCATCTGGCCGATTGCCAGCAGAATGGCCTGGAAGAGACAGGCGCAGCCTGTCGGGCAAAGGGTGCCGAAACCTGTCTGACCTGCCTTGATGTGACAGATCAGGACGCCATGACCCAGTGGTGTACCCAAGCCGCCGACCGACCGGTTGATCTGCTGCTGGTTTGCGCCGGTGTAACCGGCGGTGTGACTGCCCTGGAAGGCGACGGCGCCGCCTTTGAAAGCATCGAGCAGGTTCGGCGCATGATGGCCGTCAATCTCGATGGGGCCCTCAATGCCATCCTTCCCATGATGGCACGCATGCGCGCCCAGCCTCTGCGAAAGGCCGGTCGGCTCGCCCGCCAGCGGGGGCAGATCTGTGCCATCGCCTCGGTTGCAGGGCTCGTTTCCTATCCCGGCACACCTTCCTATTCCGCCTCTAAAGCGGCGCTCGACCGCTTTCTGGTGGCCAGCGGCGCCTATAGCCGCCGGGCAGGTATTCACCTCTCCAGCGTCTGCTGCAGCTTCGTCGATACCCCCATGGTGGCGCAGAACCGCTTTCCCATGCCGGGGCTTTCGAGCGTGGAACGTGCGGTCGCGCAAATCCTGCGCGGTCTGGCGCGTCGCAAGAGACGGATCATTTTCCCCGCCTGGCTGGTTCTGGGCTCGCGTTTCATGGATGTGCTGCCCGTGCGTCTGGCCGAGGCCTATTACACGCACCAGCCCACAGGCCGCCCCGGCTCGATGCCGCCGCTCGACCAGTAGCCACGGTCAAAATACGAAAAGATCAAGACAAGAGCGTCCCGGGCTACGTATTCCGGTAAAAACTTTGCTATGAAGACGAAATGAATTTCTGTCGTCTCTTCATCATGCGTCCCGTGGCGACGATTCTGCTCGCCCTTTCGCTCCTGGCGGCAGGGGCCATCTGCTATCCGCTGATGCCCGTCGCAAGCCTGCCCGATATCGGTTCATCGACAATCAATGTCGAGATCGAACAGCCCGGCGCCAGCCCCGAGCAGATGGTCAGCTCGGTCACCACGCCGCTGGAACGCTATCTCGGACAGATTGCCGGGGTGAAGCTGATCGAATCAGACAGTGAAAATAGCTTTGCCTATATCCGCATCGATTTTGTGGAATCCCGCAATATCGATGGTGCCCTGCGCGATGTTCAGGCGGCGCTGAGAGCCGCACGCGCCGACCTGCCGCAGGGGACGCTCGACCGTGACCCGTATGCCTACAAGGACGACCCGACTTCCCAGCCGGTCTATCTTCTCTCTCTGACCTCAGACGTCATGACGCTGCCGAAGCTGTTCGACCTTGCCCAGATCAGGGTCAAGCCGCTTCTGGCGCAGATCAAGGGCGTAGGCCATGTGCAGGCCGTCGGCTCTGCCGCCCCCGCCGTGCGCGTGGATGTGAACCCCTATGCGTTGTACAAATGGGGCGTAGGCTTTGAAGACGTTCGACAGGCCCTTGCCTCGGCCAATGCCAACACACCCAAGGGCTTTCTCGATTCCGGCGGCCAGCGCCTCATGCTGGAGACAAACGACCAGGCCGAGGATGCAGCGCAATATCGCGATCTGATCATCGGCTATCGCAACAACATCAACCCGATCCGGCTTTCTTCTGTCGCCGAGGTCAGTGACAGCGTTCAGGATCTGTATCAGGCGGGGTATTTCAACAACAAGCCTGCCATTACCCTGATCGTTCGCGGCCAGCCCAAAGCCAATACGGTCAAGATCGTCGATGCCGTCAAAGCCCGCATGGCCACGCTGCGTGCGGTTCTGCCACCCGGCGTCGAGATGGATACGGCCATCGACCTCTCATCGAGCATCCGTGCCTCACTCGATGATACGCAGCTGACGCTCGGCATCTCGATCATTCTCGTGATCGGCGTCATTCTGGTGTTTCTGCGCCGCCTGCGCTCGACCATTATTCCTGCCGTCACCGTGCCCATCGCGCTGATCGGCACGCTGGCCGTGATGAAATGGCAGCATTTCACCCTCGATATCATGTCGCTCATGGCGCTCACCATCTCGGTGGGCTTCGTGGTGGATGACGCCATCGTGGTTCTGGAAAACATTGCGCGCCATATGGAAGCCGGCATGGACCGCATGAGTGCGAGCCTGAAAGGCTCGTCGGAGATCGGCTTCACCGTGCTCTCGATCACGGCCTCTCTGGTGGCCGTCTTCATTCCGCTGCTGTTCATCCCCGGTCAGGTTGGCGCGATCTTCTACGAATTCTCGATGACCATCGTCTCGGCGCTGCTCATCTCGCTGGCCCTGTCACTGACCCTCACCCCCATGATGTGCGCCTACTGGCTGGATGTCGAACATGAAGAGCCAACCGGGCCAGGGCTGCGTGACCGCACCTTGCGTCTGATCGATTTCGTGCTCGATGGCATCATTGCCCTTTACGCCCGCACGCTGCGCGTGGCACTGCGCCATCACATCCTGACGGCGCTGACCCTGCCTCTGAGCTTCATCGTACTCGTCACCTCGATTGTGCTGATGCCCAAGACGGGCGTCCCGGCGCAGGATATCTCTCTGGTGGGTGGCTCGATCAGCGGTGACGACACCATGTCGTTCTCGCAGATCACCCGGCGCATCCATTATGTCGGTGAGGTCATGAAAGCTGACCCGGATGTTCTGTCTGTCACCAGCTGGAACAACAGCAGCAGCGATGGTCAGCTTTTCGCCCGGCTGTCTGACAAGCGTACCCGCACACGCACGGATGTGCAGATCGTCGACAGCATACGCAAGAAGCTGGGCGATATGCCCGGCCTGCGTACCTCGTTCTTCTCGGCGGGCGATCCCAATGGTGGCGGCGGTCAGCATCGTAGCGGCGCCTATCGTTACGTGCTGCGCGACCAGGATCCGGTCGAGCTCAAGCTCTGGGTGCAGCGTCTTGCCGCAAAGCTGCGCAAGAACCCGATGATGACCACGGTCACGACCAATGTCGAAGGCCATGGCGCCTCGGTACACGTCAAGCTGCGCCGCGACACCGAGGCCCGCTATCTGGTCACGCCACAACTCGTCGGCAATGTGCTCTATGATGCCTATGGCCAGACCGTGGCGTCACGCATTCATACAGACATCACCACCCATTCCGTGGTGATGGAAGTCGCCCGCGCCTATCGGGAATCGCCTGAGCAGCTTCGCAGCGCCTGGATCTCGACCGCTTCAGGCACCCCCTCGGGTGCCGTGCGCTCGAACCAGATCCGTGTGAAAACCACCGGCAGCAGCTCGGCCTCGACCGCGACACAGCTCAGCGAGGCCTCGCTGCGCAACGCCATCGCCAACCAGATCACGGGCAACAACTCCAATGGTTCGGCAGTTGCCTCTTCTGTCGAGACCATGATCCCGCTCATCAACGTGGCCGATCTGGTGATGGAGCCCACCCCGATGGAGATCGACCATCAGCAGGGCATGACCTCGACCGCGATCAGCTTCGATCTGATCGATGGCAAGACCTATGAAGACGCCCGCAAGCTGATCGAAAGCACGATGACAGACATGGGCGCGCCGCCCGGTCTGACCGGCGAGTTCTCGGGCCTTGCGGGTGAAACGAAGGACATGCTGGTCAATGAGCTTCTGGCTTTCGTCGCCGCGCTTTTCGCCATGTATATCGTTCTGGGCGTGCTCTATGAGAGCCTGATCCACCCCTTCACCATTCTCTCCACCCTGCCCTCAGCCGGTATCGGCGCCATTCTCGGGCTCTGGATCGGGGGCGAGTCGTTCAGTCTCATCGCCATGATCGGCATGATCCTGCTTACAGGCATCGTGAAGAAGAATGCGATCCTGATGATCGACTTCGCGCTTTATGCCGAAAAGGAGCTGGGCCACACGCCGCGTGAAGCCATTTACGAGGCCTGCCTGACGCGGTTTCGCCCCATCCTCATGACAACCCTCGCCGCTGCGCTCGGCGCTGTGCCGCTGATGGTCGGGCATGGATACGGGTCGGAAATGCGCCGACCACTCGGCATCGCCATTGTTGGCGGCATGCTCATCAGCCAGTTGCTGACACTCTACACCACCCCTGTCGTCTATCTTTACATGGACGCGATCGGTCGTTTCGGCACACGGTTGTGGCACCGTTTTGTGCCCAGGCGCTCCGCTCCGCTCACAGCCCCGCTCCCTTCTGAAAGCTGAAAGCCCGTCATGTCTCTCAAAACCCTCAGCCCGGCCTTTCTGCTTTGCGCCAGCCTGCTGACACCTGCTTTCGCAGCTTCTGCCGCCCCGCTGCATCTGTTCAATGCGCCAGCCCTCTCGCCCGATGGCAAGCTTCTGGCGACACTGGACACCACCGAACAGCCCGATTCCGATACGACACCCGTGCCGTTTCTCGTTCTTCGCAGCCTGCCGGACGGCAAGACGATGACGATTCTTCTGCCCTGCAAGGACTGCATTCCCTCCAGCCCGAGCTGGAGCCCGGATGGCACGCATCTGGCCTTTATCGTCAGGCAGAAAAACACGCAGAACCGCCAGATCATGCGTTTGACCAGCACGGGCAAAGACCTGGAAACCCTGCTGAAATTCACGGGTTCGCTGCAGGATCTGCGCTACGGCCCCGACGGGGGGCTGGCCGTGCTTGCCATTGCCGATGCACGACGCGACCCCGGCGCCTTGCAGGCCGGTGCACCGGAAACAGGCGAGATCGACGCAAAGGAAGACGAGCAGCGAATCGCCACGGTCGAGAAGAACGCCCTGCACTGGCAGTCGCCCGATGGGCTCTATGTCTATGAATACAGCTGGCAGAAAGGCACCAAACCCGCCTTTATCGGCACGGCGGCCAAAGGCAATGGCGACGCCCATTGGTGGCAGGCCCATCTGTCACGCTTTTCAGACGGGCAGGAGAAAATTCTCTACACCCATGCCCTGTCTCAACAGATTGGCCTGCCTCTGGTGGCGCCCGATGGCAAAAGCGTGAGTTTCGTGGCCGGTCTGATGAGCGATTTCGGATTTTTCGGTGGCGATGCCCTGCAGATCGATCTGACCACGCCGGGCGCGGCGCCTGTCACACTGACACGGAACAGCAAGAGCACCGTGACAGGGCTGAGCTGGTGTCAGGGACGATTGATCGCCTCAGCCATCGCCAGCCCCAAGACGATGCTTCAGGCGCTTGACGACAAGGCGCCCCTCATGGTGAGTTCCGATGATCTGCTTTCCGATGGCGGCGGCGAACCGCGCCTGATCTGTGCAGGCGACCAGAGCGTCGTCATCCGCCAGAACTTCACAAAAGCCCCTGAAATCTGGGCAGGCAGGATTGGTGACTGGCAGCAGGTCACCCATCTCAATGAGGGCCTCTCCGTACCGGTCAAAGCCGCAAGCGTCAGCTGGACGAGCGACGGGTTTGCCGTTCAGGGCTGGCATCTGGCCCCCCTCTCGCGCCCCGCGCCCATGACCCATGACGGCAAGGTGCCGATGATCACCGTCATCCATGGCGGCCCGTCTTCAGCCGTCACACCGCGCTTTCTGCGCGCCAATGGCGATGCCGCCGTGCTGCTGAAGGCAGGCTATGACCTGTTCATGCCCAACCCGCGCGGCAGCTATGGTCAGGGCGAGGCCTTTACCATGGCGAACCGACGCGATTTTGGATATGGCGACCTGCGTGACATCCATCGCGGCATCGACGCGCTCGAAAAAACGGCCCCGATCGACGAGACCCGTCTTGGCATTACCGGCTATTCCTATGGCGGTTACATGACCATGTGGATCGTGACGCAGACGAACCGCTTCAAGGCAGCGGCAGCCGGTGGCGGCATTGCGAACTGGCAATCCTATTACGGCCAGAACGGCATTGATGCCTGGATGCCCCCTTTCTTTGGCGCCACGGTCTATGACGATCCGGCCATCTACGCCCATTCTTCCCCGATCACCTTCATCAAGCAGGTCAGGACACCGACTTTCATTTATGTCGGCGCCAATGATGTCGAATGCCCGCCTGCACAAAGTCTTGAATTCTATCATGCCTTGCGCGCGCTCGGGATTCCGACCAGCCTTGTGATCTACCCCGGTGAAGGGCACGGCATGCGCGGGCGTGACCATGCGATCGATGCCCAGAAGCGTATGCTGGCCTGGTTCGATCGCTATCTGAACGCCCGGGATACAAAGCGTGCCACGGCGAACTGAGGGCGTGCAGTAACGTTTGGCCCGAGAAGCTTTGGAGTCGAGATGCGTAAT
The DNA here is from genome assembly GCF_025994195.1 of Asaia spathodeae NBRC 105894. Classification (NCBI taxonomy): domain Bacteria; kingdom Pseudomonadati; phylum Pseudomonadota; class Alphaproteobacteria; order Acetobacterales; family Acetobacteraceae; genus Asaia; species Asaia spathodeae. The sequence goes on from NZ_BAPY01000007.1 coordinate 122,276, forward strand.
AAAAACCAGGCACCGTTCGCCAATCTGCTGGCCCCTGTCAGGCTGGTTGTCCCGGGTCTCGTTCTCGGCTGCGCGCTCTCGGCCTGTGCCAAAGCCCAGACGGTCGAGGCCCCGCCCCTGCCCGGTGCGATCACCACGGCAAAACCGGCGGCCCCTTCCGATCACCCGGCATCAGCCCCCATCGTCATTCCACCCCTGCCCGTGCTCCCGGAAGCGCAGGCGCGTCTTGAGGCAAGCCGCCTGACCGTAGAGATGAAGAAATCGGTCAAGCGTTTTACCACCTATACTCCCGAGATCCGTCAGCGCTTCATCCGCCTCGCCCGTGCCGCCATTGCCAGCACCAACACGCCTATCGACCGCCCCCAGCTTCTGATGGTGGTCGATCGCAATCCCAAGGTGCAGCGCCTCTGCTTCGTGCTGGCCATGCCGGGCAATGCGGACTGGGAGACGCTGGGCGGCACGCCTGTCTCGACGGGTCGGGCCGGACGCAAATTCTATTACATCACCCCGACAGGCGTGTTCATCAACACGCCTGATCGTCTCGGCTATCGTGCACTCGGCACCAAGAACGAGAACGGCATCCGCGGTATTGGCGCCAAGGGCATGCGGGTCTGGGACATGGGCTGGCACAATGCCGTCAAGGGCTGGCGCCCTGATCACGAAACAGGCGATATCCGCCTCGAAATTCACGCGACCGACCCCGATTTCCTTGAGCAGCGCCTTGGACAGACGGCGTCGGAAGGCTGCATTCGCATCCCCGCGACCATGAACGTCTTTATGGACAAGAATGGTCTGCTCGATGTGCAGTACGAGCAGGCGGCCAGCTATGACGGACGTTTCCGTGCGCTCCTGCCCAAGGACCGTACACCGAGCCCTATCGCAGGCGATGCGCTCGTTGTCGTGGACTCAACCGAATCCGTTCAGGCCATTTCTTCCGCGACGCTCGGGCATCAAACCCTGCCCAGCCATCACGAGGGCTGATCCTCCACGCTCACGCCCGCCGTTCCGGCAAGGCAAGACCGGGAAAAGCCGCCTCAAGCGACTGCGCAACGAGGCGCGTCGCAGCGGGAAGGGAGCGTGCCTGATCGACGCGACAGTCCTCCATGAGCATCTCACCATCAGTCACAATTTTCTATTGATAATCGGTGCCAAACAGCCATTCAAAGCTGCTCTTTCACTTGGAAGACTCGCCTTAGTTATTCCATGAGCCGACTATGGTCGAGGGATAGCTGTCACGAGGAACAGCTCGATGCTCCCCTTGCGCGAAGCTACTGAGAGAAAGGCAGCGCCTGGCTAGCAGCCCGAGAATTTGGAAGCCCATCCGCGATAGTTTTGCGTTTGAGACTTGATCGTCCTCACGCCATGTCAGAGGAAAGAAACGTAACCGAAATCTACGGGCCGCAACATTAAGAATTAAATAGTAGTTGAAGGTCAAATCGTCTGAAAATCGCTTGTGAAAATTATCGGTAAAGGCAGATAGTCTGAACATGTTCAGGCCCGACCCGAGATCATAAAGTCGGCGACGCGAGATAATTGAAAATAAGATATTGAAGACTTTGTTCGCTGTCGTACGAAGCAATGAATAGCCCTCGAGATAAGACCCTCGCATAAACCGCGCACCCATCAGAAAGTCATAATCTCGATATCGGCCGGTTTCGATCTCCGGCAGTAGATCTTTGATGGCGCCCTGATCATCGCCATGCAAAACAATAACGTAGTCGTATCCATTCTTGAGACCAAACTCGATGGCAACCTTGTGCGACCCGCCAAGACCGTAATTGTCATCGTTGCATAAGAGGGTACGATGAGGAATCGCCTCAAGCGCGGCCAGCCCGGCTGCTGCCACCTCTTGGGTCGCATCTAACGATCGGTTATTGACGCATAACACTCCGTCTATGCAGCACGAAACTCTCGAATCTGCCAACTGCGTGAGCACGCGCGAAATCTGCGGCGCGCAGTTGTACATTGGAATAAATACAAGGATACGCGACGACATTGATACCACTCTAATTTTTCATAATAAATGGACGAATCTTCCGGATATATCAGGAAAATTCATAGCTTTGGGGCGCCACACATACCTTAAAGATGTTTAGAGGAGAAGCGATATCGCGCTACGCAACGCGACATAAAGAAATTACAGAGTAGTTGCGGCGGCGTGATAATTACTTTGGCAAGCAAAACTATTTTTGTTAAAGAAAGGCCGGATATTTCCAATTTCGCGATGTACTGGACAATAAATGGCAAAATAAATGATGCTACCAATATGGAAATTACCGTGTAAGCCATATAGACGGCCGTTCGACCAACAGCCCCATTCTCAGCACCATCGTGGATACGACGGCGCGAGACCAAAAACACAATGGCCGATGCCAGACACGAACTGATGACATTAGCAACAGAGGTCGGCAAACGGTTTGCATGGGTAAGTATTAGCAGCGTGCTCGCATCCAGCAACCAGCAGCAACCCGACAACACTGCAAACCGGATGAATCTCTGAGCGTGCTCTACCAAGGCTCTGAAACGACGAGATAGCGGCGCTCGGGCATAAGCTCGTTGTGTGATGAGCGCTTCGGAGATACCTAAAGGTAGCGCAAAGCTGGCCCAAACCGGCATAAAAGCAATATACGCCCAATTTAGCGCAGGCGAAACCAACACGATTGGAATGATCATAGCAAGAAAAAGAAGAGAGAAAAATGGAGTCAACCATGCCCACCCTGTTGCGAGCACAACAACAGAGAAAATGCAGACGGTGATCATTCCTTTGATCCCTATCTGACTGCCTGTCCATGCATAAAAATCCGTCAGCGCCCGCGTCAAACCACGAGTGAGCGGGTAGTCATGAATCAAACCAAAACGATCTGGAATCATGATATTTTGGTCAGTAGGCGAATGAAACTCTCTCGCTATATCACGGCGGTGATAAGGGTTATCCATCTGCCAGATATCATTCTTGAACAGATCGTATCCAGTTAGCATTCGATAGCGAAGCAATGTTATCGGATCATGTTCTACATCACTAAGTACATTGCCACGCATTTTACGCATCAATTCGATTGTCTGAGGCCGTGCTTGAGGCGATACAACACGCCACCAGAAAGCCTCCGGGCCATTCTCACACAGTATATTTATACTTCCGAACCGCTCCATAGTCGAAGTAATACCATGCTCAGGATTAGATCTACAAATAAATGGGGCAGCCATGGCTATAGCAGAAACTGTTTTATAACGCTCTGCCGCAAGCGTACGATCATATCCGTAATAAGATGGCATAGCTCGGTCGATAAAGAATTTGAGACCGACGATCATAACGAACGCACAAGAAATTACACTCAATCCACATCGGATTGAAAATATCTTCCGACCAAGGACAAAAGCCAAACCAAAAAAAATGTAAGAGAACGCAAAAAATATTAGATATTCCGGCCTAAGCAACCACGCCAGACCGGACACGAAGACAACACCAGACGTCATTTGATAAATATGACGGTTTTTCTTTTCTAGAAAACGAAAATATACATAGAACCACATACTAATGGCAAGAAATGCAACTTCAATTACAACGAAATACCTTTGCTGAGAGAACATAGATGTTACTAATGCAGGGTTACCTATTAATAATACTACAGTGAGTGCCGAAAGAGCTCGGCTCTGCCACTTCGGACGTGCCGATGTTGCCATTGAGCCGCATCGGAGCAGGATTATTCCGCTCAAAAGTCCCGATACTGCGGGTAAAAGTTGAATCCACTCAAATCCAACGATACGTATGCAAGCTGTATATATGAAATAAAGTCCCGAGTACCAATCCGTATAAATTTGCGCGTTAGCGTTGTGAATAACGGTATCATGCGAAAAAATAGATGGAAATATACACAGATAGAATACACCCCACCAAACCACCAAAATCAAAGCTGAGTATCTGTTTTCAAGGTACAAGCTACGAAAAAATAATATAGAACCAGAAGACGTAATTAGCGCAAAAAAACACGTAATTAAAAAAGCAGTTATCGCCGCAAAACAGAGAAGCTTATAAGAAAAAATATGTGTTCCGCGCAGATCCAAACGGAACCGGCCCTCTTTTTCGGAAAGTTCATGTATTGTTTTATTATTGCCGTAAATTGATACGACAAAAAGCCGCTGAGACGGACTACCTGAGCTGACAAGGGTTCGTAGATGAGCAAGCGAGGTAGCCATCTCATCTATACGGGCGTAGGAAGATGTTGTGACCAACCCGCCCTTACTAGTGCCTGTCAGAATAAGAATGCCATTCGGGCCGGGCTGACAGTAAGCAGCATTTTCCTGACAGAAGCTAGATTTTGGCTCCGGTGAGTAGAGAGAGAAACCGCCCTCTTCCAAAATCGGCGCAGAATCGAAATTTTTCCGCGTAACTGAGGCCGAACCAGTACTGAAATCTAGACGTTCTCTATCCGTAGCAGGGTAGAAGGTCGGGAAATAAACGGAACCAGATACATCTGATCGAAAAATGAACGTATCCGGTATAGTCCAGCACCTAAACGTTGCGAATACGCAAAACAGGAACAAAAATATACCAAAGAAAAAAAAGGTTTTTTTGATCACGGAAAAGGGTACCTCAATAAACCACGAACCGATTGATCAAACTGAAAATAGTGACCAAGCGATGTATTTCCATATGTTCGCATTCCGCCAGTAGCTCAGCATTTCATTCGAAAGTTCACATAGGCATGCGTCTTCTATCAATGAAGGAGAATATGTGTCCAGCGGATTGAGCGAAGCCTGTTGCTGCCAAGAAACAAAATGGCTTTTTTGCCATCCTAGGTCGCGTTGGCAAAATGGGTATCGAGAGAGGCTGCATTCTGATTCAAGGCTGCTTTTTATGGTGCAGCCATGGATCGCGGAGACCTATCGGACGCAGAGTGGGACGTGATTGGGTCGCTATTGCCGCCTGAGCGAGGCCGGTGGGCGCGGCCTGCGGACGACAACCGCCGTTCCCTGAACGGCATGCTCTATGTATTGCGCGTCGGCTACCCTTGGCGAGACATGCACGAGCGCTATGGCAAGTGGAATTCGGTCTATCTCCGCTTCCACCGCTGGGCCGAACAGGGCGTATGGGCCGCAATACTGCAGACGCTGGTCGATCTGGGCCTCACCGATGACTGGCAGCACATAATCGACAGCACCAGCGTTCGCGGCCACGTCTCGGCTGCGGGTGAAAAAGGGGGGCTTGTGCGAACGCTCCTGGTCGATCACGGTGCGGTTTTACAAGCAAGATCCACGCCCGGGCAGACAATCAGGGACGCCCTCTCGGTTTCATCCTGACCGGTGGTGAGGCATCGGACTACACCAGTGCCGAGCCGCTCATGGCGATGCCGGCCGCTACACCGAGGGCATTGCTGGCAGACAAAGGATAAGATGGTGACGGTTTCCGCCAGAGCCTGCTGATGCGGGGCATCCTACCGATCATCCCGCCACGCCCGAACCTTAAAGCGCCAGAGCATCCCGACTATCGCCGCTATCGGGACCGAAACCACATCGAACGTATGTTTGGCAAGCTCAAGCAGCAACGCCGGATCGCCGGATCGCCGCCCGCTACGACAAGAGCATTCTGTCTTTCGAGAGGTTCCTCAATCTCGCCGCCGTCAGGCTATGGCTGCGGTCTTCTGTCAACGTGACATAAGAGAAATAAATCGCTCGACGAGACACCGTACCACATTCCTTTTTTCACCCAATCTAGGCCGCCGAGGCGCGGTCCTTGTCCATCGTTTCGAATACGGAATCGCGCGCCGCCATCGTCAGCACCACACGCTCATCAAACGTTCCCAGTTTTACGTGATCGTTGATCGCAGTTCATGCCCGCCTTTCGAGCAAGGCGAGACCGGGAAAGGCCGCTTCAAGCGACTGCGCAACGAGGCGCGTGGCAGCGGGAAGGGACCGGGCCTCATCGACGCAGAAGCATAATTCGAACGGTCTGATCTTGCGGTTGGCAAGCGGTACGAAGGCCAGAGACCCGTCGCCTACCTCCTGCATGACATCGACAGAGCTCAGGATGCTGATCCCGACCCCATTTCTGACCAGAGATTTGATGGTTTCGATGTCGTCGGATTCACAAACCGGAAGTCCCTCCTGACCCGTCTCGGCGCTCAGCCAGGCAATCTTCTGCGCCAGTGCCAGCGGTGCAGAAGGGGCAATCAGCGGATAGGCAACCCCCTGGCTGAACCGTGCCTCATCCTGTTCCGCCAGTGGATGGCCAGGCAGGGTAACAAACCCCAGAGGGCAGGCGATGCTGGCTCTGACAGACAGCCGCGAGGACATCACCGGATCGAAAACCAGCGCCAGATCACCCTGCCCCTCGATGAGGGCTGGCCCGATCTCATGATTGGCCCTCACCAGCACGCTCAACGTGATGCCCGGATGCTCGGCGCGCAGGGTCGCGACCACACCCGGCACCATCCCGCGCGCCATGGCTTCGGGTATGAGCAGCGTCACATGACCCCGTCTCAGCCCCTTGAGATCGTCGATCTCCGTTCGGCACGCCTCCAGTTCGCGCTGCCAGCGTCTGGTCTGCACCAGAAGAAGCGCCCCCGCCGCGGTCAGCCTGAGCCCTGAGGGCAGCCGCTCGAATAGCGGCGAGCCGAGGGACTCTTCACCGAGCAGGATCTGACGATCAATCGAAGACGCTGAAATGCCCAGAGCTTCCGAGGCGCGCCTGATGGAACCATGCTGGGCGACGGCCATGAAATAACGCGTGAAGCGGGAAAAGACGGGCATGGCAGGCGCTCTCATTTTTAGAACGGTCAGTAAGATATTTCGATATATCGTCGAACACGTTGATAATGGGATTGTTCCTGATGTTCCAGCATCTTCCGGCGAGGCCCCATGTCAGAAACTCTCGAGCGTCCGGTCCAATTGCCGCGTCAATGCAGCTTCGATGCCGCAGATTGGGCGATCCTCTCGCGCTTCTGGTATCCAGTCGCCCTGTGCCGCGATATCGGTACAGCCCCCACGGCGGCAGTACTGCTCGATGAAACGCTGGTGATCTATCGCGCGGGCGACGAGATTGTGGTCGCACAGGATCTCTGCCCGCATCGAGGCGTGCCTCTCAGCCTTGGTTCGGGCGATGGCGAGAGCATTGCCTGTGCCTATCACGGCTTTCGCTTTGGTCAGGCGGGGCGATGCGTCAAGGTGCCTGCGCATCCCAGTTCGGCCATCCCCGGCAAGCTGCATCTCAAGACCTTCCCGGTGCGTGAGCGCTACGGTCTGGTCTGGACCTGCCTCGCAAGTGAGACAGCTCATGACGTGCCGGAAATGCCGCACTGGTATGAACCCGGCTATCAGCAGATCACCTGCCCCTCGATCGACATTGCCGGATTTGCGGGACGACAGGTCGAGGGGTTTCTCGACGTTGCGCATTTCGCATTCGTGCATACCGACACCTTTGCCGACCCCGAAAACCCGGTCGTCCCGCCCTATATGCCCAGAAGAACCGAAGCAGGCTTCGAGGTCGAATATCGCAGCTCCGTTGGCAATTATCCTATCGGTGTGGAAGGTCGGGCGCCCGAGGGCTTCGAGTGGCTTCGCCATTTCCGCACCTCACTGCCGTTTACGGCGACGCTCGAAATCCATTTCCCCGATGAGGGACGGCTGGTGATCATGAATGCCGCCTCTCCCGTTTCAGCCCGCAAGACACGCATGTTTGCGCCTATTTGCCGCAATTTCGATCAGGATATCCCGGTGGAGGCCGTCTATGAGTTCAACCGCCGTATCTTTGAGGAGGACCGGTTGCTCGTCGAGGCACAAAAGCCCGAATGCCTTCCTCTCGACCCGACGCTTGAGGCCCATATCATGGCCGATCGCAGTTCCATCGCCTATCGCAAGGGCCTGCGTGATCTGGGGCTAAGCCGCTTTTTCATCGCCTGAAAATCGACCGGCGCGTGGTTCTGACGGGAAATGCATGGCTCCTGCGCCGAGAAATCATATCCCGTCAGGCCTGTGCGTCTTGCCTCGTCTCGCCGGGTGGCTTCCTCTGACACAGGAAAAGAGGGAGCTTCCAAGGATCATGGTCACGACCAGAACCGAACACGATCTTCTCGGCACACGCGAAGTCCCACGTGACGCCTATTACGGCATCCATACGCTGCGTGCCGTCGAGAATTTTCCAATTACCGGCCGCCAGATCAGCGCCTATCCGGAACTCATCAACGCACTGGCTGCCATCAAGCAGGCCGCGGCCCTGAGCAATCGCGATCTGGGGCTTCTCGACGCCTCGAAAGCACGCGCCATCATTGCTGCCTGCGAGGATGTGCGTAGTGGGCAGCTGCACGACCAGTTCGTCGTCGATGTCATTCAGGGGGGCGCTGGCACCTCAACCAACATGAACGCCAATGAAGTGGTCGCCAATCGGGCGCTCGAGCATCTCGGGCGCCAGCGGGGCGATTACAGCGCGCTTCACCCTATCGACCACGTCAATATGGGCCAGAGCACGAACGACGTTTATCCCACGGCCCTGCGCATTGCGGCCATTCATGGCGTCAACCACCTGACCGACGCCATGACCGTGCTTCGCAAGGGCTTTATCGCCAAGTCGCGGGAATTCCATGACATTCTCAAGATGGGACGTACCCAGCTTCAGGATGCCGTGCCCATGACGCTGGGGCAGGAATTCCAGACCTATGCGGTCATGCTGGATGAGGACCAGAAACGCCTCAGGGAGGCGACCCTTCTGATCAGCGAGATCAATCTGGGCGGCACCGCCATCGGCACGCGTATTGCCAGCCATCCCGATTTTGCCGTCACGGTCTGCTCGCACCTCAACCGGATCACCAATCTCCATCTTCTGACGGCGAGCGACCTGATCGAAGCCACTCAGGATTGCGGCGCTTTCGTTCAGGTTTCCGGCGTGCTCAAGCGCTTTGCCGTCAAGCTCTCGAAAATCTGCAACGATCTGCGTCTGCTTTCCTCAGGCCCTCGCGCCGGGCTGAATGAGATCAACCTGCCGCCCATGCAGTCGGGCTCTTCCATCATGCCGGGCAAGATCAACCCGGTCATTCCCGAGGTCGTTAATCAGGTCGCTTTTGAGGTGATCGGCAATGACCTGACTGTCACCATGGCCGCCGAGGCCGGTCAGCTTCAGCTCAATGCCTTCGAGCCAATCATCGCCCATAGCCTTTTCAAGAGCCTGACCCATCTCCACGCGGCCTGCCTCACTCTGGAATCGCGGTGCATTCGCGGCATCACCGCCAATACGGCCCAGCTCGAGGCCATGGTGACGCATTCCATCGGCCTTGTGACCGTTCTGAACCCCTATATCGGCTATGAAACTGCCACGGCTATTGCGCTGGAAGCGCATCGTACCGGACGTGGGGTGATCGAGATCGTGCGCGAACGCCAGCTTGTGCCGGAAGAGACGCTGGAGAAGATCCTCTCTCCCGAAGGGCTCTGCCATCTGCACAAGGCTGAGCCGCTCTGACGCGCTCCGGTTCAGGGCGCCTGCCTGAGGGTTGGCGCCCTGAACGACAGGCTTTTGTACCAAGCGCCCGAATAGTCAGGGTTCAGTCCAGGGATTCGTCGGGCTTCTCGCTCCAGGCGGCATGAACGCCAGGGATGCGCATCAAAGGCGTGATGACCTCATCGGGTTTTTTCATGCCGTGCACATGGATGGTGAGCAGAAGCGTTTCGCCCTGTCTCTCCTGCGAGACATGACCCAGCGTGAAGCCCAGCCCGGTCAGGGTAGTGCCAACGGTCTCGGCAAAATCGACGTCCGGGTCGCCCCGTACACTTATCTTGAACCCGTGACGTGGCGCGCGCGGCATGCGCAACAGCCAGCCAGGGGTGAGAAACATGGTCACCAGATAGCCAAGTGTTGTCAGCAGGGCCACGATGGTCATGCCCGCACCGCAGGCCATGCCAATGGCAGCCGTGAGCCACACTGAAGCGGCAGTCGTCAGGCCGCGCACGGTGTCGCGTCGCATAAAAATGACACCGCCGCCGATGAAGCCGAGACCCGAGACAATCTGTGCCGCCACACGGGAAGGGTCGACCTCGACACGGCCCGGCACCAGCACGTCATCAAAGCCGTATTTCGAGATGAGCATGAAAAGGGCAGCAGACACGCCAACAAGCGTATAGGTACGAAAACCTGCCGCTTTCTGTCGGTATTCGCGCTCAAGCCCGACCAATGCAGACAGAAAAAACGCCAGCCCGAGCTCCTGAAGCTGGAGCAGCCCCTCACCCGGAATATGTGCAAACAGACCCGCCGCCTGCATGACAGCCTCCCCCTCGAAACAACGCCCTTGCGGACACGAAGCGGAGTATCGCTCACTCATGACAAGTGCGACAGCCTCTTGGCTTGCTCGAATCGCCCGCGCCCATGATAGAGGGACGCTGTGACTATGACTGATACATCCAGACCTTCCGCGGCCGATGATGGCCTTACCGCGCTGCTGCGCCGCTCGCCCCCGGCCAACCCCGAGGCCGAACGCGCCCTGTTGGGCGCGCTTCTGACCAATAACAAGGCCTATGAGCGCGTCTCCGACTTTCTGGTCGCCGCGCATTTTGCCGACCCGCTGCACGGGCGCATTTTCGAAGCAATCGCCCGGCGTATCGACCGTGGCATGCTGGCTGACCCCATCACCATGCGCGCCGAGTTCGAACATTCCGGCCTGCTGGATGAAGTCGGTGGCCCGCAATATCTGGGCCAGTTGCTCATGGCCATGGTGGGCATCGTCAATGCCGGCGATTATGGCCGCGCCATTCATGATGCATGGATCAGGCGCCAGCTGATTGAAATTGGTGAGACGGTCGTCAATAACGCCTATGGCGCCCGTGCCGATCTGGAAGGTGGCGACCAGATTGCCGCCGCTGAGGAAACCCTGTTCAAACTCGCCACCGACAAGGGACAGGATGGCGGCTTCGTCAGCTTCGAACGCGCCCTGACAGGTGCGCTCCAGGTGGCCGAACAGGCTTTCCAGCGCACGGGCGATGTCAGCGGCCTTACCTCTGGTCTGCGCGACTTCGACAAGAAAACCGGTGGTCTGCATCCTTCCGATCTTCTGATCCTTGCAGGCCGTCCTGCCATGGGCAAGACGGCTCTGGCCACCAAGGTCGCCTTCTCGGCTGCCCAGGCCTTGATGCGCGAAGCTGAAGACAAGGGAACGAAGCCACGCGGCGCCGTGGCAATCTTCTCGCTCGAAATGTCAGCCGAGCAGCTCGCCACGCGTATTCTGTCAGAACAATCGGAAGTCTCGGGCGAAAAGATCCGACGGGGCGATATTGGCCAGCGCGAATTCGACCGCTTCGTGCGCGTCTCTCGCGAATTGTCAGAACTGCCGCTGCATATCGACGACACACCAGCCATCTCGCTTTCGGCCATGCGAACACGCTGCCGCCGTCTGGCGCGCACAAAGGGGCTGAGCCTTGTGGTGGTCGATTATCTCCAGCTCATGCGCCCCGCCATCGGCACCAAGCCGGAAAGTCGCGTGCTGGAAATCTCGATGATCACGCAGGGGCTCAAGGCGATTGCTAAAGAGCTTTCGGTGCCGGTCATCGCGCTGTCGCAGCTCTCACGTCAGGTGGAATCGCGCGAAGACAAACGCCCGATGCTCTCTGATCTGCGTGAATCCGGCTCGATCGAGCAGGACGCTGACGCCGTGATGTTCGTCTATCGCGACGAGTATTACCTACAACAGCGCATGCCCAAAGACAGCGCCTATGAGAGCATGGATAAATATCAGGTCGCCATGGAAGAGTGGCAGCGCAAGATGGCGCTCGTGCACAACAAGGCCGAACTGATTCTGGAAAAACAGCGTCATGGACCGACCGGCACCATTTCGCTTTTCTTCGAAGGCGAATTCACTCGCTTCGGCGATCTGGATACCGTCCACGACGTGTGATCGAGGCCGGCGCCATTGCAGACACGCCGGCCTTCCGCTCTGCCCGCACATATCTCTTGAAGAGTGGCGGGCGAGCGGCGCCAACGGGTGCAGGGCATCTTGCATGGCCTTTACTCGGCAGGCGCGTTGCGCCCGCACAAGCGATTGCCGCCTATAAAATAATTCCTCTCCCCAAGCGTCTATTATTGGTAAATAATTCTCCATAATTACTGCAATAAACCGACCCACGCGGTAGAAATTATCAACCGACCACCAGCACATATTGTCCAGATTCCTTTTTTCGTAGAAACGCGAGTTTGGCTCCCGCAACCAGATCAATAAGCCGCAATGCAACAGTGTTGGCACACCATATTCCACTGTCGGCAACTATACTTCATTATTTATGAACAACTACAAATATTATAGGTACGATAATTACCAGCGCCACCGAATGCCACCGGTCACGGCCGCTGATCCCGGTGGCGCGCCGAGGCGGGTGTCGCGATGACCGGCGAAAAAATTGGCCGTGAGATCAAGACCGGGAATACCGGCAACGGGCAGGGCAAAGGTGGTGGTAATGCCGTGCTCCATCGCGATGGGTGACGACTGGTTCTGCTCGACCGATATCGGGCTGTATCGCCGCAGCACAGACTGCATGGAAGGCGCGAAAAAGGTCTTGGGCGAGGCTTTGGCCGAGATGCTCAGATCGAGCCCTGTGCCATTGGGCAAAAGCGGAGCTTGGGTCAGAAGGCTGCGCTTTCCGGGCTCGGCAGGTGATCCGTGGGACCGGGAAGGCGGGATGAAATACCCGGCCTCGGCAGCAAGGCAGTGCCCCTGCGATGCCAAAAGGCATGACAGTGAATAAAACAGCGCTTTTTTATTATTTCTGTTTTCAGGCATAGAACCGGTTCTATACCTGAGAAAGCACAAAAGGGCGTCACTTTTCATGACGCCCGGTTACTGTCAGAACGAAGCCGTATAAGGGTTGGGGCCTGTGCGGCCATCGGCGCGATCAAGCGTTTCGATGCGCTTCATATCGTCCTCGTCCAGGCGGAAATCGAAAACGTCGAGATTTTCATCGATCCGTTTCGGATGAACCGATTTCGGGATGACAATATTCCCGAGTTCGAGATGCCAGCGCAATGTGACCTGCCCCGGCGTCTTGCCGTGCTTTTTGGCAATGCTGGTGATGATCTCGCCATCGAACCCGGCACCACGTGCGAGAGGGCTCCAGGCCTCGGTACGGATATCGAGCGACTCATTGAATGCGCGCACTTCCTTCTGCTGGAACGAGGGGTGCAGCTCGATCTGATTGAGCACGGGCTTGACCCCGGTTTCCTCGATCAGTTGGGTCAGATGCTCAGGCTGGAAATTGCACACGCCGATCGACCGGATACGCCCGTCATTCTTGAGTTTGATCAGTGCCTTCCAGCTTTCGACTGCGAGGCCCGTTTTCGGCATGGGCCAGTGAAGCAGATAGAGATCGACCACATCGCGACGCAGCTTGCGGGCGCTCTCGTCGAAGGCGCGCATGGCATTGTCGTAGCCAAGATCGTTCGCCCAGAGCTTGGTCACGGCATAAAGCTCGGGGAAATCCTGCAGCGCGTCACCGACGCCACTCTCATTGCCGTAAAATGCGGCCGTATCGACCATCTGATAGCCTGCCTTGGCCGCATAACGCACGATCTCCGCCGTCTCATCAGCGGGGGTCTTGTAGACACCTAGCCCGAATTGCGGGATGCGCGTGCCGTCATTAAGCGTCAGATGCACCTGCTCGCCATCGGCGCGCAGGGTTGCAGAAGAAAGCCCTGCGGAAGAATCGGTACGAGACATGAAGATCTCCTTGCTGTCGCTTCGAGAGCGATATTTTTCAGTAGTCTAGCGGTCCGATCCACGCCGGGTTGCAACACGAAACCGAAAACCGGTCATCAACACGTGAACAAAGAGACGCGAGAGCCGGGTCCGTGGGGTAAAAACTCTTCGCGCGCCCGGTTCTTGACCGTGAGACTCTGTGTTAGGAACGAGGTGTCATGATCGCTGCAGCAGAAACCCAGTCTCACACCCCGTCCGACCCCACGGATGCGCCCCTCATTCTGGCGTTGCCGAAAGGCCGCATTCTCAAGGCGCTCGGCCCCGTGCTGGAACGCACCGGCCTTTTCAAAGATGGCAGTGCCATCGGTGAAGGGACACGCAGCCTGCGCTTTCCGACGCTCGACCCCAATGTCGATGTGGTGCGTGTGCGCTCTTTCGACGTTGCGACCTTCGTGGCCCATGGGGGGGCGCAGATTGGCGTTTGCGGTGCCGATGTGCTGATGGAGTTCGACTACCCCGATATCTATGCCCCGCTCGACCTGGGTATTGGCGGCTGCCGTATTTCCC
>NZ_BAPY01000008.1:0-26095 GCF_025994195.1 Asaia spathodeae NBRC 105894
AATGCCGCCAGCTCGCATATCCGGGTGGCGACCAAATATCCCACCATCACACGCCGCCATTTTGCCGCCAAAGGCGTCAATGCCGAGATCGTGCATCTGCATGGCGCGATGGAGCTGGCGCCGACACTCGATATGGCAAGCGTCATTGTCGATCTGGTCGATACCGGCTCGACACTCAAGGCCAATGGTCTGCGCGAGACCGATGTCATCGCCCATGTCACGAGCCGCCTCATCGTCAATCGCGTTGCCCTGAAGACCCGACCCGATGCCATTCGTGCCCTGATCGAGCGCTTTCGCAACGCCCTGCAGGAGAATGCCGCATGAAATGGCTCCAGAGCAGCGACACGGATTTCGAGACCCGCCTCAGCAGTCTTCTGGCCGATCGCAGCGCGGTCGAGACCAGCGTCAGCACCCCGGTTCGCGACATTATCGCCGCCATACGCGCCCAGGGCGACACGGCACTTTGCGATTACACCGCGCGCTTTGACCGGCTGGCCATCACGCCGGAAACCATCCGTATTTCCGAAGCCGAGATCGCCCAGGAGGCGGACAAGGTGGATGCGGAACTGATGGAGGCACTGACCCTCGCCGCCACGCGCATCGAGTCCTTTCATCGGGCACAGATGCCGTCTGACCTCTCCTATACGGATGATGCCGGTCTGACGCTTGGCATGCGCTGGACATCGCTTGATGCGGTCGGGCTCTACGTGCCCGGCGGCAAGGCCGCCTATCCTTCATCTGTTCTGATGAATGCCCTGCCCGCCCGTGTGGCCGGTGTCGAGCGCATCGCCATGTGCGTGCCCTGCCCCGATGGCGTGCTCAACCCGCTGGTGCTTGCGGCAGCCCGTGTCTGCGGGGTGAGCGAGATCTATCGTATCGGCGGGGCTCAGGCCGTGGCTGCGCTCGCTTACGGCACCGCTACCATACCGCCGGTCGATCGTATCGTCGGGCCGGGCAATGCCTATGTGGCAGAGGCCAAGCGTCAGGTCTTCGGCCATGTCGGCATCGACTCGATTGCAGGCCCTTCCGAAGTAGTCATCGTCGCCGATAACCGCAACGAGCCGCGCTTTGTCGCGCTCGATCTGCTGGCCCAGGCCGAACATGACGAACTTGCCCAGGCTGTACTGATCACCGATGATGCCGCCTTCGCCCAGACCGTAGTCGAGGCGCTCGGAAACGAACTCCAGACCCTGCCGCGCGCCGCCATAGCCGGTAAATCATGGGCCGATCACGGCGCGGTGGTGATCGTGCGCGACTGGGCCGAGGCCGCGCAGATCGCCAATCGCTTTGCGTCCGAACATCTGGAAGTGATGCTTGACGACCCGGAAGGGTTTGCAACGCAGATCCGCCATGCAGGCGCCATGTTCCTCGGGCGCAACTGCCCCGAGGCTGTAGGCGATTATGTGGGCGGCCCGAACCATGTGCTGCCGACCAGCCGCACGGCGCGTTTTGCCTCGGGTCTGTCGGTTTTCGACTTCCTCAAGCGCACGACATCCATTGCCGCCGATGCCAATGGCTTGCGCGCGGTCGGCCCTGCCGGTGTTGCGCTTGCCCGCGCCGAAGGGTTGGGGGCTCATGCGCTCAGCCTTTCGGCCCGACTCGACGCGCTTGGGTGGAATCAGGGCTGATAGGGCCTTTTTCACCCCGGCAAATAACCAAGAAACTTGACGTAACGGCCTGCAGCCAGCACATACGCGGCAGAATTTTTACTGTCGGGGCTGGCACAGCCCCTTTTTCTGGCCTGTTTCAGCTTCAATCCCCATAAGGACCCCAATGTCAAAAGAAGACATGATCGAATTCAGCGGCACCGTTACCGAGCTGCTCCCCAATGCCATGTTCCGCGTGACCCTCGACAACGAACACACCATTCTCGCCCATACCAGCGGCAAGATGCGCAAGAACCGTATCCGCGTTCTGGCCGGTGACCGCGTCAATGTTGAAATGACGCCGTACGACCTGTCCAAGGGCCGCATCACCTTCCGCTTCAAGTAAGAGCGTTTTCATGACGGACGGCACAAGGCCGGAGCTGATCCTCGCCTCGGCATCGCCCCGGCGGGTCGATCTTCTCCGCCAGATCGGTCTCGTCCCCGACCGCATCGACGCTGCCGATCTGGATGAATCGCCGCGCCAGAACGAGACACCACGCCTGTGCGTGGCCCGTCTGGCCCGCGCCAAAGCCGAAGCGGTTGCCGCCCGCACGACAGGGCCAGGCCTGATCCTTGCCGCTGACACACTCGTTGCAGTGGGTCGGCGCATCCTGCCCAAAGCCGAAGATCGCGCGACGGCAGAACGCTGCCTGCGCCTGCTCTCGGGGCGGCGCCATACCGTGCTGACCGCAGTCTGCGTCATGCCGAGTGCCGCCTGGGCAGAAGGACGCATTGTGGAACGTCTGGTCGAAACCGACGTGACGTTCTCCCGCCTGACCGAAGGCCAGATTACCGCCCTGCTCGATCAGGGCGACTGGCAGGGCAAGGCAGGTGGCTATGCGCTTCAGGGCGCGGCAGCCTCGGTCATACGCTATGTCGGGGGTAGCCCCTCCGCCGTGATCGGCCTGCCCCTTTTCGAAACCGCCCAGATGCTGCGCGGCCAGTCCTTCCGCTTTCTGGCATGAAAGAGTGCCGTATCGCCTGGTCACCGGGCGAGGCACGCATTGCCGTTTGCGATGGCGATGACCTGATCGATTTCGCCCTCTGGCGCCCCGGCATGCCCGATGGCTATGGCGACACGCATCTGGTCAGGGTGCAGAAAGCCGCCCCCGCGCTTGGTGG
Source organism: Asaia spathodeae NBRC 105894 (assembly GCF_025994195.1). NCBI lineage: Bacteria > Pseudomonadati > Pseudomonadota > Alphaproteobacteria > Acetobacterales > Acetobacteraceae > Asaia > Asaia spathodeae. The sequence continues at coordinate 2,769 of NZ_BAPY01000008.1, forward strand.
CGCGTTTGTCACTCTGGCCGATCACAGCACAGGCTTTCTGACTGGCACCCATCAGGAAGGCTCTCTGACTGCCGCTCGTGTGACGCGCAGCGCCCAGAACGGCAAGGGGCTGCGCCTCAAGCCCGTTTCCGTCAAGGCGCCTGAGGGCGACACCCCCCGACTTGTCGCGCATGGCCCGACGCCACTTGAAGACATTGCCGCCCGCTATCCCGATCTTGCTCTGTGCTGTGACGATCCCGCGCTCATGGCGCAGATCCCGGCAGCACTGAAGCCACGTATCGAACGTGTTCCCCAGGCTTTCGACGCCGTGCTTGAGGCCTGCTGCGATGAGCTTGCGACGCCACAGGCCACGCTGCCGAACGGGCTGCGCGCCACCATCACCCCGACCCCGGCCCTGACGGCGATCGATCTGGATGATCCCTCTCCAGACCAGCGCCGCCAGATGGATGGCTTTACTGCCAATCGCAACGCCTTCCCGGCTTTGGCGCGTGAGATATTTCTGCGCAATCTGAGCGGGGCCATTCTGATCGACCCGGCAGGGGTTCCTCTTCGCAAGCGACCGGCGCTTGGGAGCTTTCTGGCCGCTGCCTTCGCAGAGGACCCGATGCAACCCAAGATGCTCGGCGCCACTTCGCTCGGCTTGCTGGAAGTCGTGCGTGTCAGGGGGCGCGCACCTTTGCATGAAGCACTTGCTAGTCCCGGCGGGCGCGGCCTCTCGGCGCTGAGGCAGATCCTGCGTGACAGAAGCGACAGGAGAGCTGGTGGCACCCCGGTGCTGCGCGCTTCTCTGGGCGTCGTGCGGGCTCTGGAGGCCGATCCGGAGGCGCTGGCGCAGTTTGCGCTATGCTGGGGCGCCCCACTGACCCTTACGATGATGCCCGATTACCCGGATGCCTATTGGAGTTTTGCACCATGAGCCTCTGCCCCATCTGCAAGCGCCCCACCGAGACGGCGTTTCGCCCGTTCTGCAGCAAGCGTTGTGCCGATATCGATCTGGGACGCTGGTTCAATGAGAGTTACAGCGTGCCATCCGTGTCGGAAGACGAAGAGGAAAAAAACGTCTTCCCCCCGCTTGATCAGCATGACGGGTTAGAGTAAACCCCCTTTCACACCGTTTGGTGACGGTGCCCAAGTAGCTCAGTTGGTAGAGCATGCGACTGAAAATCGCAGTGTCACTGGTTCGATCCCGGTCTTGGGCACCATTTTCTTCCTGAAAAATTTGTTCCCGCTTCTGTCAGGTGCAAGATATCCTGCAGGTAGACGCATTTTGACATTCCAGATCGTATGGATCTGGAACGTGCTCTGTCGAGAAAACGGTCGTCGCTCAGTTCGCCCAGGGCATGAAACCAACTTTCCCGAAGCGGTTCTCATCCGGGTCACCTTTCATGAAAAAAAGGACCGCGATGCCAATAAAGGGAATGAGCAAAAGGAGCGCTGCCCAGCCAGACCAACCGCAATCATGGCAGCGTCTAATACTGGCAGAGATCGTTGCTATCAGAACAAAAAGACTGATGAGCAAATAGACGGCTGTCAGGCCGAGCTGGATGATCTGAGTGTGAGCACCCTGATCATCCAGGAGATGCGTAGCAAAATCAGAAACGCGTGCACAGGCAGGCATAAACAACCAGCAGGCAATGATAAAGATCGCGTAATCGGCTCTGGAAGTACGTCCCTGAAACTGAAATGCCTGTTTCAGTCCCATCAATACAGCGTCCATATTCTTGTTCCTTATTCAGTCTATTTCGCTTCTTAAGGCAGAAAGAGAGAATTGGAACAGCACCATTACACGATAACGTTATGCGACAATAAGAAGCTCTTCCCGCCCTCCAATATGAGCCAGGAAGAGCCTGCTCAACTCAGGCCAGCAGACCGCCATCGACCGCGAGGGCAGATCCGGTAATATAGCTTGACCGCTCATTAACCAGGAACGACACGACATTGACGATGTCCGCAATCTCGCCATAGGCGCCGGTCGCAACAAAGCCAGCGAGTACTTTTGCGGCTTCAGTATCCGACGGATTCATGGCGGTATTCACAGGTCCCGGCTCGACAACATTGATGGTGATGCCACGATCGCCGAGATCGCGCGCCACGCCCTGGGCAAAGCCGCGCAGCGCCGCCTTGGTGCTGGAATAGAGCGACAGACCCGGTAGTGGCGCACGTCCACCGAAGGACGAGCCCATGAGAACGATACGACCACCGCGCTGCATATGCTTGACGGCACACATCGTTTCGATCATCGGGCCACGCACATTGAGATTGAGCCCGGCTTCGATGATTTCGGGCGTGATGTCGTCAATCGTGCCCTTGGGATACATGCCTGCATTGCACACCAGCACATCGAGACGACCAAAAACGCGAATTGTTTCCGCAATGACCTTCTCATTCCCCTCAACCGTGCTGCCATCGGCATTCACGGCCAGAACACGACGACCAAGCGCCTCGACTTGCCTGATCGTATCCTGCGCACTGGCTGCATCACGCGGATAGGAGAAAGCAATATCATAGCCTTCGCTGGCCAGCTGGCGGGCAATACCAGCGCCGATGCCGCGGCTGGCACCGGTCACGATAGCAATTTTTGCAGTCATCACTTTGTTTCCCTGTTCTGAAAAATGGCAAGAAAGGCGTTCAGCCCGAGATATCTGAGAGCATCCGTCACCAGGATGAATTCGAGCATCGCTCAGGCCTGCAACAGACGACAGGAGCGATCCAGAGCCCTGACATTGCGGCAGAAATCCCTGAGCATCTCTCGTTTCTGGGTTGCAGACAGGCGGATCTGGCGTCGCTCGAGCCTGCTGATCTGCTCACGCCAGGCACGATACAGAAGCCGGATATCCTTCCGGAACGCCGTAGTCCGGTACGTCTGTGCGACATTGCCGGTGCGGGGTGCGGGGATATGGTTCTGCATGACTGGCTCCTGTTCGGGGGTAAAACACCTGTCCCTTTCGGACAGGCGCAGAATGCGCAGACACGAGCCGCCTGCGTTATCTCAGGATTCCGAAAAACTTGCCTTTTTTTCCCATGATGTGATGATTGGGCTATGATGAAACAGGATACGACTGCGCAACTCAGAGAGGTTCAGGCGCTCGTTCGTCTTCACTGCCCGCGCAAGAGCACGAAGACCGCTATCGACTATCTGACGCTCTATCACTCCGACACGACCACTGACCCGCTCCTTGTGGTCTATCAGCCGCGCATCTACCTGATCATCCAGGGTGCCAAGACCATACGCATCCACAAACGCAGCTTCGATTACGACCAGAATCACTATCTGGTCGCGACAGTCGATCTTCCGCTGTCAGGCCGCATCACCCGCGCCTCGCCTGATGAGCCCTATCTCGCCGCCTGCATTGCCTTCGAGCCCGCTGAAATTGCCGAGATCATCACGCAGACCCATGCCGATCCAGGGCTGAAAACACCGCTGCGCGCCAGCCTGGGCCTGAGCCCGGTTACTCCTGATCTGCTGGACGTGCTGCGCCGTCTGCTCCACGCCCTCGATCACGAGCAGGACCGGGAGTTTCTTGCGCCCATGCTCAAGCGCGAAATGATCTATCGGGCACTGCAAGGCGACCAGCGCCATGTGCTGCACGAAATCGCCGATCAGAAAAGCGATGCCTCGCGCATCAACCGCGCTCTGGCATTTCTACGTGCGCATTTCATGGAAGAGACTGACATGGCGCATCTGCCGCGCCTTGCCGGAATGAGCCAGTCGACCTTCTACCGCAAGTTTCAGGAGGTTACGGGCATCTCGCCTGTGCAATATCGCAAACGCCTCCGCCTGCAGGAAGCACGCCGCCTGATGCTGAGCGAAGACAGACTAGCCGCCGATGCCGGATTTGCCGTGGGTTATGAAAGCCCCTCGCAGTTCACCCGGGAATACAAGACGATTTTCGGCCTGCCCCCGCATCAGGACGTCAAACGCATTCGCACCATCGGTGTGGAGCGCTATCGGGAACTGAACGAGGATGTCTGGATCTGAAACGCCCGCTCCCCGTCACGATGCATTGCGTTACACGATCATTCGCCCCCGCTTCTTGGCTGATTCGTGTTTTGAGCGCAGGCTGATCGGAAAAAGACCGAGGTATCGTTATGCGTGTTCTGTCCCTTTACGGCGTGATTCTGACCCTGACCGCCTGTTCGCATCCGCACCCTCCGCAGGATGACAGCCGCGCCGCCCTGCTACGCCCTGTAGCCTCGACTGGCAGCGCGCCCTCGAAAGACGCCCCGCCCTCAGACCACAAGCCTCACGGCCATATGTATATGGGCTCAGGTATGGGCGCCTCGCACCTCTGACCTGCTGCTGAGGCAGACCGACCGCAGGAAAAGAAACTCAGTCCTGCGCGTCCGGGAGGTTATCATGTGGGGCTTTTGCAACTCTGGCTTTTTTCGAACCAATCAGTCGTCTGAGCGAGAAAGTGTCCCCTACAAAACAGCGTCTGAAAAGCAGCAGGCAAATCAGCACTAGACAGGACATGCCAAAAAAGTCTCGCCAAAGCAGCTTGACTGCAACGCCATAGTTGATCTCGAGATATCTCGACGCAGGCTGAAAAGAGATCTCATGCCATAACAGGCCATAGAGATAGATTGTGCCATTGAACGCCAGAACGAGCGCCATAATTGTATAGCGTACGAGAATATAGAACAGGATGATCAGAATCGCGATATCGAGCAGCTTCGAAAGCGATCGTGTTTTTCTTATCATGTCGATTACGCCCTTCCTGCTCGTCAGCTCCCTCCTTTAATCGGAAGAGACGAGCAGGTCAGCACCCAGGCCGGACAGTTCTGCGTGAGAACTGCTGCTTTACTTGATCGCGTCGAGTACACCTGAAACGGTCAGGATCTGCGGCAGGACGACGCCCTCCTTATGGGGAGCGTAATAGACGTAAAGGGGCACGCCATCGCGCCCATGCGCCCGCAGAAAGGCACTGATGGATTCATCGCGATTGGTCCAGTCACCCTTCATATAGGTCATGCCCTGAGCCTCGAAGGCTTTCTGCACAGGCGCAGATTGAAGGGCCACGCGCTCATTGACCATGCAGGTGATGCACCACGCCGCCGTCATGTCGATGAAAACCGGCTTGCCCTCATCACGCAGCGCGGCAAGGCGCTCGGGCGAATACGCCACGACGCCCGTCTCGGCCTTTGCATCGACAGGCGCATTGGCGGCAACACCGTTATCGATGCGCGCCAGGCTGATCCCGGCGAGAACCAGAACCACCACAGCCACAACACGACCAAAAACCACAGCCGGTGTGGCGCCCTTGATCATGGCCTGACGCTGGGTCGTGCCGAATAGCCAGGCCACAAGCCCCAGCCCTACCGCGCCACCAAGCCCCACAGGCAGGATCATCGCCCCACGCTGCACGCAGGCCACCCAGAACAGCCAGACAGCCGTGCCAAGAAGCGGGAAGGCCAGAGCCTGCTTCAGCACCGCCATCCAGGCACCCGGTTTAGGCATATGCCTTGCGAGGAAAGGAATGGTGGCAATCGCAACATAGGGCGAGGCCAGACCGAACCCCATGGCCAGAAACAGCGCGAGCCCTGCCCAGGCCGGTCCGCCCAGCGCCGCCGCAATGGCGGCCCCCATGAAAGGCGCCGTGCAGGGCGTCGCCACGATCACGGCCAGAAGCCCCGTCAGCATGTCACCCCAGACACCATGACGCGGCGTCACATCCTGACCGATACGCCCCAGCGTCACCTCGAAAACACCCAGAAGATTGAGCGCCATCATGACCAGCAGCCAGGCGACGCCGATCACGAAAATCGGTGACTGGAACTGAAAACCCCAACCGGCGGCGGAGCCGACACTGCGCAGCACGATCATGGCCACGCCCAGAGCGGCGAAGCTGCCCATCACCCCGGTCGTATAGGCCAGAGCACTCCTGATCTGCTCATGGCGATGACTACCCCCCAGACGGGCGAGCGAGAACGCCTTCATGGCCAGAACGGGGAAAACGCAGGGCATCAGATTGAGAATGAGCCCACCCAGAAACGCGAAAACAAGCATACGCCACAACGCCGCCTCGGCCGGAGCTGGCCCTGCGGGAGCGGATTGTGCCGCTGCCATCTGGCTGGTCTTGATCCAGAGCGCCGTCTGCTGACCGGCCTTGTCCTGAAGCACGACGATCCCGGACAGAACCGTCGGCTTGTGCGCTGCGTCAATCCAGTTGAGTTTGAGGGTCAAGCCGCCCTCGCTCACGCCCAGCTTCTGCGCCGCAACCTGATCGATGATTCCGGTCTCGGAGGGCATGAACCACGCCCTGTCGATGCTGGCCGGAGAAAGCCCCTTGCCACTAAGGCTCAGCAGGCCATCCGGCGCGAGGGAGGCCGCAAAGGGCGATGGCACAGGACTGGCCTGAGCTGCATGAACGAATAATGGCCCTTCGGCAGAGCTGTTCGCCGCAACCTTGCCAGCAGGCAAATCAAGGGTGAAATCACCCTGTTCGGGCACACAGGTGGCCGCGCAGACCAGCCATTCAGCGTGAGCCTTGAGCGTAACGCCCCCTGCCTGCCCTTCGAGCTTCAGCGCCTGGGGCAGAAGCACATCGCCCGTATAGGCGTAGGACATCAGCCCGCCTTCGCTGATACGGACAGGCGTCGGGAAATTGATCGTCTCGCTCTGTCCCGTCATGGCGCCGCTCGCCGTCACCTTGAGCGTTGGCGGCTCACCGGCATCACCGGCATTGAGCCAGTAGGTATGCCAGCCGGGTTTGAGCTGCAGACGCAAACCGACATGCAGGGTGTCGCCGGCGGCGACCGCATCGCGATCGGTTACCAGTGTGGCATTGTCATGAGAGGAAATGACAGGCTGGCTCTCTGCGGCAGAAGCAGGTGCGTTGCCCAGGGCAAACAGGAACACAGGGAGAGACAGGACAAGAAAAGACAGCTTGCGCAGCATCAGACCGATCGCATCGTTGGAAGAGAATTGCCGACCGCCCCAAGGACGCGCCATAGAGGTCATTATGACCGGTCCCGTATTGCCCGCCAATCTCATTTCGCTTCCCGTTCTTCCTGTCTCGGCCGCCCTGCCCGAATTGCAGGACGTACTGGCCTCCGGCCGCAATGCGGTACTGGTTGCGCCGCCTGGCGCAGGCAAGACGACTTTGGTGCCGCTTCATCTTTTACAAGCCCCCTGGCGCGAAGACGGCCGATTGCTGGTGGTCGAGCCACGCCGCGTGGCTGTGCGTGGCGCCGCCCATCGCATGGCGTCGCTGCTGGGTGAGGAAACCGGCAGAACAATTGGCTATCGCACACGCACGGACTCGGCCGTCAGCGCGGCCACCCGCATTGAGGTGGTGACGGAAGGGCTTTTGCTGCGTCGCCTGCTGACTGACCCGCTTCTGGACAATGTGGCCGCCATTCTGTTCGACGAGGTGCACGAACGCTCTCTCGATCTCGATACGGCTCTGGCCTTCGCACTCGATCTGCAACGCACGCTACGGCCCGAACTGCGCCTTGTCGCCATGTCGGCCACGACAGACGGACGGGCGTTCACGACCCTGCTCGATGGCGCTCTTGTCGAGAGTGAGGGCCGCGCCTTTCCGCTCGATATCCGCCATGCCAAGCGCGATCTGACGGCCCTGCGCGAATTGCCTGACGTCATGGCCAAAAACATTCGTGGCCTGATGGCAGAGGAAGAAGGCGATCTGCTCGCCTTCCTGCCAGGGGTTGCCGAGATCAGACGGTGCGCGGCAGCCCTCGCCGGGCTGGATGCGCTGATCCTCCCGCTCTATGGCGAGCTTGATACACGCGAGCAGGATCTGGCTCTCAAACCCTCCGACAGACGCAAGGTTGTGCTGGCGACCTCCATTGCCGAAACCTCGCTCACCGTGCCTGGTGTGCGTCTGGTGGTCGATGGCGGTTTTCGGCGCGAGCCACGTCTCGATGTGGGCTCGGGGCTGTCGCGTCTCGAGACATTGCGAATCTCTCGCGCCACGGCCACGCAGCGCGCAGGGCGCGCAGGGCGTGAGGCACCGGGTATCGCCCTGCGGCTCTGGACCGAAGCCACCGGCCGCGCCATGATCCAGCATGACCTGCCCGAAATCCTGAGCAGCGATCTGGCCGGGCATTGCCTCGATGCGGCCTCGTGGCAGGAAATCATGGGCACGGCGCCCGACGCCCTGCCCCTGCTCGACGCCCCGCCCACAGGTGCGAGACAGGCTGCCATCGCCCTGCTGCAAACCCTCGGTGGGCTGAACAAGGCAGGCAGGGTCACGCCGCTCGGCGCGGCCATGGCGCGTCTGGGCGCGCAGCCACGTCTGGCCGCCATGATGTGCGCAGCCCGCACCCCTGCCGAGAAAGCCACCGCCGCCGCCCTCGCCGCCCTTCTGGAAGAGCGCGACCCGCTGCGCCCGCGACCCGTGCCGGGTCAGCGCGCGCCAGTCACCCCGGCCGATATCCAGTCGCGTCTTGCGCTGATCGAGGGCGCGGAACACCACCCGACGGCTGACAGGGCAAGCCTTGCGCGCATACGTCAGTCGAGCCAACGCTATCAGAGGCGGCTCGGCCTTTCCCAACGCCTGCCCCCCGACCCGCACTGTGCCGCAGCCCTTCTGGCCGCAGGTTTTCCCGACAGGGTCGCCATGGCCGCAGGCGAAACCGGGCGCTACCGACTGGCAGGCGGCGGCTCGGCAAGGCTGAGCGCCATCGACCCGCTGGCTCGCGAAAAACTTCTGGTAGCCCCGTCTCTGCATACACGTACCGCCACCGAAATCTGTCTGGCTGCGCCGCTGGACCTCGATTCCCTGCCGCCTACCCTGCTGGCCAGAACAGAAGAGCAGGTCGAAACGGCACTGGATACTGCAACAGGTGGAGTCATTGCCCGCAGGAGGCTGCGTCTTGGTACGCTGGTCCTGCGTGACCGCTCGGCCCCTGCCGATCCGGAAGAAATACAAAGCCTGCTTCTTTCACGGATCCGGGCCGATCTGTCGGGCAGCCTTGACTGGAGCGAGGCCTGCCAGCAATTCCGCGCACGTCTTGCTCTGGCGCGGCTTCACCTCGATGAAACCCTGCCCGCAGCCGATGATGAGACCCTCGCGGCCACTCTCGAGGAATGGCTCCTGCCCTATATGGACGGCATGACGAGGCTCTCGCAGATTCAGGCACTCGATCTGCTGTCACTGCTGCGCCAGAGACTCGATTATGCCCAGCTCAGGCGCCTCGATCAGGAATTGCCCACCACGCTCGGCCTGCCCGGCGCCTCACCCTCGATCGATTATCGCGAAGCTGTCCCCACAATCTCGGCACGGGCACAGGCTTTCTATGGGCTAAAGGAAACGCCGCGCATCGCCAATGGCAAGGTGAAGCTGCAATTCGCACTGCTGTCACCGGCCGGAAGACCACAGGCGATTACCGCCGATATTGCTGCCTTCTGGCAGACCGGCTGGCCGGATATGCGTCGCGATATGCGTGGCCGCTACCCGCGTCATGACTGGCCTGAAAACCCCGCTCTCGCGAGCCCACCACCGCCGAGACGACGACCAGATCGATGAATACCAGAGTCAAACATTGGAATGAGAAACGCAACACCAATATGTGATATTCGCTCTTCCCATGCCGTAATTCCCGCCTTTGCGCTTGTTTCCACAGCGCGAAGGCCAGAGATCGTCTTTCAGCACGAAAACTTGTCTTTCGAATCGCAAGCTTCTCTCCCACTCCTTTCGGAACCGAACCGTGCTTTCCGACCGGGATGAGAAACGACCATGACTCTGGCCGCCCCCTTGCCTTCCACCCCCACCATTACCCCCACCCTGTCAGCCACAGGGCAGAGACGGGTGTTTATCGCCTCCTGTGTGGCAGGGTTGGCCGGTGTCCTTTTCGGCTATGACCAAGGCATCATCTCGGCTGCCCTCCTGACACTGGGTGACAGTTTTCCACTTGATACCTTTGGCAAGCAGGCCATCGCCGCCGGTATGGTCGCAGGCGCCCTGCTTGGATGCATGGGGGCAGGTCCGCTCTCCGACCGCTGGGGCAGACGCCTTCTGGTAGGGCTTGCAGGAGCCCTGTTCCTGCTGGGTTCGGTTGGTTCTGCCATGGCCATGTCACCAACCGAACTCACCATCATGCGCGTGATTCTGGGCCTTGCTGTCGGCGGTGCCAGCCAGATCGTGCCTGTCTATATCGCGGAACTGGCTCCCGCCTCGCGGCGCGGCAGGCTGGTGCTGCTGTTTCAGCTCGCCATCGTCGGTGGCGTTCTGGTGTCATCGCTCATCGGCTGGGCACTGAGCGATAACCCGCTGCTGCTTCGCCTGCTCAGTCGGGGTGGCGACTGGCGCATGATGTTTCTGCTGGGCGCGGTACCGGCACTGATGCTGCTGATCGGTCTGGTCTTTCTGCCGGAAAGCCCCCGCTTTCTGGCCTCGAAAGGCCGCAAGGACGAGGCCCTCGCCATTCTGCGCAGCCTGCGTGGACCGGAGGAAGACCCGGAGGGCGAAATGGCCGAAATCCACGATGCTGCCGGACAGCGCGGCAGCTGGCGCCTGCTCTTCTCGAAACGGCTGCGCCCGGCCCTCATTGCCGGAACGGGGCTTGCGATGTTCAGTCAGGTCACGGGCACCAATGCCGTGCTGACCTATGCCCCGACGATACTGGCTGGCGCCGGGTTCGATCGTAACTCGGCCCTGCTGATTTCCATCGCCATCGGCGTGACCATTACGGTCGCTACCATTTTCGGCTTCTGGGCGGTCGATCACTGGGGCCGCCGTCGCCTCATGCTACGCGTTCTTCCCGGCTCCATTCTCGCGCTGATCGTACTCGCCTTCGTCTTTTTCGGGGGCGACCCACAGGGCATCGGCAAGAGCCTGGCCGTAGCCGGGCTGCTGCTCTATGTGCTCTGCACACTGGGCAGCATCAATGCTTCTCTCTGGCTCGTCGGGGCCGAAGTCTTTCCGCTTTCGGTGCGCGGCAAGGGGATGGGTCTTGTCACGGTGTCACACTGGTCTTTCGACCTGCTGATCTCGATGATCACCCTCTCGATCATCGAGACCATGGGCGTCTCGGGCACGTTCGTCCTCTTCGCCGGACTGACAACCTTCGCCTGGCTGTTCATCCGCCGCTGTATCCCCGAAACCAAAGGCCGCTCGCTCGAGGATATCGAGCGCAGCCTGAACACGGGCGATTTCCTGTCACACTCCTGACCCGCCCGTCTGGCAGAGCCCTGAAGCGCAGCGCCTTACCAGCGCTGCGACAGGGTTACGAACACGGCACGACCCGGGGCCCAGGCGCAGGCAACATCGCGTGTGCACATCGCAACATACTTGCGATTGGCGATATTGGTCCCGTTAAACTGAATGCGCGTGCGTCCTCTGTCGATATGGGCCTGAAGATCCCAAACGAGCTGCGAGGGGACTGTGAAGGTCAGGGGGATAGACCCCGCCGTATTGCCTGTATAGCGCATGCCCGCCCCAATTCCGGCCTGCCACAGCGCCGAGAAAGCAACATCGCGCTTGAGAAAGAGCGAGGCCATATGCGAGGGAATGGCCACTGGGCGCTGGCCGATCTGGCTCACCGTGTTCGACTTCAGAACACGCGGGTCCTGATAGGTGAAACTCGCAATGAAATCGATCTTGTAAGGCAGGCGACCCACCCCTTCGAACTCGAAACCGCGCGTTCTCTGTCGCCCCGTCTGCACGCTGAAGGACGTATTATTCGGGTCTGCCGTCAGAACATTATCCTGCACCAGATTGAAGAAATCGGCCGTCAGCATGAAATTGTCGACGCCACGCAACGGTGTGACGGGCTTGTATTTCACACCGGCCTCGATCTGCTTGCCTGTGGTGGGCACGAAAGCCGATCCGGAATATGTCGTGCCGACCTGCGGCTGGAATGAGGTCGCATACGAAACATAGGGGTTCAGCCCGATAGCCGATTGGTAGACCAGCCCGACACGCCCGGTGAAAGCATTATTGTTCTGCGGCGTACGCCCCCCGGTCAGATTGTTGACCGTCATGCTCTCGGTAAAATCGCCACGGCCCGAAAGGGTGAGATACCAGCGCTGCCAGTTTGCCTGTTCCTGAGCATAGATGCCCGTATCGGTTTCGGTCTCGTTGGTGCTCGTGTTGGTGGCATAGCTCGGCCAGGTGATGGCGCGATAAACCGGCGCATAGAGATTGAGCGCAGGCGCCGCACGCTGCCCGCGACGATTGGCAAGAAAATCACTGCGAAAATCAACGCCGGTCAGGATTTCATGGTGAATCGGGCCGGTATGAAAAACGACGTCGGAGCGCGTATCGAGCGTGACGTTATTATAATTGCCCTGCTGATTCAGCGCCGTACGGTTTATGCTCTGCTGGTCAGCTGAGAGCGACGAGGTGGTGACAAAGCGGTAAAGCACATCGAGATGCGCGTAACGCATGTTCTGCGTGATGGTCCAGTTGGGCAGGATATGGCGCACCAGATTATAGCCCACCGCCACCTGACGCTTGGAGTAAACGTCGTAATCAGCGTCGCTGCTCAGGAAATTGCGGGCGATCTGCCCCCATTTCGACGGCAGGACCGTGCCACGCGCAGGCAGAAACTGGGCTGTCGATCCGGCATCGAGCTGTTCGAAGCTGGTCAGCAGAGTTGCGACCGTCTTGTCGTCCGGATGCCAGCTCAGCGACGGTGCGACATAGATCTCGTTATTCTTGATATTCTTCGCATAGGTATCGGATTTGCGGATCAAACCGTTGAAACGCCAGAGAAGCGTCTTGCGGCTGTTGAGGGCGCCACCAACATCCACCGCGCCCTGCACCCGCCCATACGAGCCTGTCTGGAAATCGATTTCATTCACCTGATCCAGATGAGGCCGCTTGCTGACGGCATTGATGATGCCTCCCAACTGGCCCGAACCATAGAGCGCCGATGACGCGCCACGCAGCACATCCATTTCTTCCAGCCCCCAGGGCTCGATGCTGAAGCTCTGGGAAGTGCTGGCATCGGGCGTACGCGTGCCATCGAGATAGATATCCGGCGTGAAGCCGCGAATAGTCCCGAAATAGCCGCGAGGGTCATCCTTCGATCCGTAATCTGACACACCTGCCGCATAGCGCACCGCCTCGGAAAGACTGCGCGCATTAAGCACGCTCATTCGCTCCTGCGTGATGACTGTGATGTTCTGCGGTGTGAGTTCAAGCGGCGTTGAGGTCTTGGTCGCGCTGCTCGCTGACGCAGGAAGAAACCCGCCGCGCTTGGCCGAAACACGGATCGTCTCATGAACAGCCGCCTTCTGTTTCGTTGCTGGCTTTTTTGGCGACTGGGTATTCTGGGCACGCGTTGCAGGGGCTTTCGGTTTCTGTTCTGCAGCCGAAGCCGGATGGAAAACGGCCCCGGACAAGGGAAATGAGACAAGCGCAGACAGACAGAAGGCAGCACGATGCGTGGCGGACATATTTTTCCCGGAATAATACGATGAGTAGTTGTTACAAATGAGAACGTTTCTCATTTGCATCCGGGTCGATAAAAATTCAGCTCCCTGCTGTCAATCGACCGTTGTGGCTGACTGACCGGACAGGAAAAATTGTGGTGATTATGTCACGTTTTCGTCAGATCGGGGCGCGCCAACCGTCAGGATATGAGGGGCTCGCTTCGAAGTCTTTCCAGTAACACCACAAGGGGGTGGTCGAGCCTCTGCCCCCTGAAACGCTTCACCTGGCTGCGGCAGGAATAGCCGCTGGCCAGAAAGCGCTGCTCGCCTCGCCGGTCGAGATGCGCACCCCAGGATTGCTCGAAAATGACGCGCGAGGTTTCGACATTACGCGCCTCATGGCCGAAGGTGCCTGACATACCGCAGCAGCCTGTCTTTTCAAGCTGCAGGGTGAGCCCGACGCGGGCGAACAGGGCCTGCCAGTCACTGCCTGATCCGGCAAGGGCAGTCTTTTCAGTGCAATGGCCAAGAAAGACATGCTGCGTGCCAGAGCCCACTTCCGCAGAGGTAGTCGACGCCTCCTGCCCCGGCAGAGCCTTGAGCAGAAACTCCTGTGGCAGCAGCACCGTGGGCAGGGTCTCGATGCTAGCAATCTTGCGGTATTCCTGCCGGTAGACGAGCGTCATGGCCGGGTCGAGCCCGACAATAGCAACGCCGGATGCGCCGATCCCGCGCAGCCAGGATGCGTTGCGTCTGGCCTGGCTGGCAAACATCCCCAGAAACCCGTGCACATGCAGCGGTTTGCCACATGCCAGACTCTCGGCAAGATAGACCTGATAGCCGCATCGCGAAGCCAGCTCGATCAGCGCGCAGACAAGGGGCGTCTCGAAATGGCGCGTAAACAGGTCAGGCATCACTATGACGCTACGGGCCTTCTCCTCTGCCGAAAGAGACGCCAGCCGCTCAGGGCGCGCCGGCTCCACGCCCCAGCGCGTGCAGGTCTCGGCCAGTTTTGCGCCCTGCATAGACGGCATGTCCACAAGACCGAAAAAACGCTTCCCGAGTGCCTGAACCACAGAAAGCCGCGTTCCGGCATTATAGAGCGGCGCGATACGGGCCATGAGCGGCAGGGCATATTCAATCATGCCCACCAGATAATCGCGTAAAGGACGCGCATAACGCTGATGGTACAGATTGAGAAAACGCGCCCTGAAATCGGGCACATCCACCTTGACCGGGCACTGGCTGGTGCAGGATTTGCACGCAAGGCACGTCGCAAGACTGTCGTAGAGCTGATGGGAGAAATCGCGTGGAGCCGCTGCACGGCGCCGCAGCATGGCGCCGATACGCTGTTTCAGCGGCGGGCGCGTGGCCTCGAGCGCCGCCACGTCTGTCCCTGCCCCGGCCTGAAGACGCAGCCATTCGCGCAGAAGCGATGCGCGCCCCTTGGGTGAGAAACGACGGTCGCGTGTGGCCTTCCAGGACGGGCACATCGGGTCGTCCTGATCGTAATTGAAACATGCGCCATTGCCGTTGCAATGCATGGCGGTGCCAAACCCCTTCCAGACCGGATCAGGGATCTGCGCGTCCTGCACACCGCGCAAAGGCACGTTATCCACGCGCAGAAGCGGGCGCGCCGACGCCGCAGGGGCAGCAATCTTGCCGGGGTTGAGCTGGTTATACGGGTCGAAAACGGCCTTGATCTGCTGAAGACATGGATAAAGCGGCCCGAATATCTCAGGCACATATTCCGAGCGCACCCCTTTGCCGTGTTCCCCCCAGAGCAGCCCTCCATAACGGCGTGTGAGAGCCTGAACCGCATCGCTCAGAGGGCGGATGCGTGCCGCATCCTTGGGGTCGCGCATGTTCAGAAGCGGGCGCACATGCAGGACACCGGCATCGACATGGCCGAACATGCCGTAATCGAGCCCGTAGCCATCGAGCAGGGCACGAAATTCGGCAATGAAATCGGCCAGTTTCTCCGGCGGCACCGCCGTATCCTCAACGAAAGGCTGAGGGCGGGCTTCGCCCTGCACATTACCCAGCAGGCCCACGGCGCGCTTGCGCATGGCATAGACCTGCGAGACGGCCTTGCGCCCCTCGGCCAGCGTATGGCCACGACGGGGCACCGTCCTGTCCTGCCTCAGATGATCCAGAAACGCGTCCACTTTCTCGCGCAGCACGGCCTCGTCATGCCCGGCGAATTCGACCAGATTGAGCCCCCTGGCCGGGCCTGCCTTATCTTCGGGAAAATAGCTCTCGACCGAATTCCAGACGAAATCCTGCATGGCCAGACCCAGCACCTTTGAATCGATCGTCTCGATCGACAAAGGCCTGAGGCCGATCAACGCGCGCGCATCGCGCAGCGCCTCCATGAAGCTGCCATAGCGGATATTGACCAGAATGCTGTGTTTCGGAATGGCGAGCAGATTGAGCTTTGCTTCAGCCAGGAACCCGAGCGTACCCTCTGACCCGCAAATCAGAGAGGTGAGATCGAAACGCCCCTCTGCGTCGCGCAGATGGCGCAGATCATAGCCGGTCAGACAGCGATTGAGCTTTGGGAAAACATGCTCGATCGTTTCCTTCTCCCGCTCGTGGATACTGGCAACGCAGTCATGAATGCGTGCTACATGGCTCGTACCATGGCGCTGCGCCTTCAATGCAGCTTCATCAAGCTTTTGAGTATGAAGCGTCTCGCCACCGAGAAGCACGGTCGACAGCGCCAGAACATGGTCGCGTGTCTTGCCGTAGGTGCAGCTCCCCTGCCCGCTGGCATCGGTGCTGATCATGCCACCGATCGTGGCACGGTTCGATGTCGAGAGTTCGGGCGCGAAAAACAGGCCGTATGGGGCGATGGCAGCGTTCAGCTGGTCTTTCACCACACCCGGTTCGACACGTACCCATTTTTCTTCAACATTGATCTCGAGAATACGGTTCATATGCCGGGAAAGATCGACCACAATCCCGTCGGTCAGGGACTGACCATTGGTACCCGTGCCACCGCCGCGAGGCGCCACCACGACATCGCGCCATGCATCCTGACCGGCCAGACGCGCCAGACAGACGAGATCGACCTGGTGTTTCGGAAAGACGACCGCCTGCGGATAACGCTGATAGATCGAATTATCGGTGGCATGAACAAGGCGCGTATCGTGATCGGTCTCGATCTCGCCGACAAATCCGGCATTGCGCAGCGCCTCCAGAAAAGCGGCATGCTGCCCTGACGTGCCAGGCAATCTGTCAAGAACAGCGATCATGGTCATGGCCGGTCATCCATCGTCAATGGTGCGCCAGAGATCCTCCGGCAATGCCGGACGGCGCGCGTCCCTGAATTACTCCGAACCGGCGATGAACGATAGAGAGACGAAAGGGACGTCGCGCTTCAGGAACGTATGAGTGCCACAAGGGCGCGCCGTTCCTGCGCGATTCCGGAACGTAAATGGCCGTGGGCGCAGAGCGCCTCGCCTTCATGTTCGAGATACATGACCTGATTGACGACGGGCGCTGGCGTCGTCACCGATTGCCGCAATGTGCGGTGAACCTTGCGCGCCAGCGTCTTGCAATAATCCAGCGTATCGCTGGTAACGGCCATTGGCGCGGTTTCGGTACGCGCAGGCGTAACAGCCGGATGTGTGCCGGTTCCTGCCTTGGCCAGGCCAGGCATGCCAAGGGTGCAGGTCAGGCAAAAAAGCGCAAAGGCAGTCTGGGTCATATAATTGATACTGATCAGGTCCATATTGCATCACGATGGGCGATGCATGAAGACTTGGTTAAGTGGTCAGATTCCGGACAGGATGCTCAGGCCAGCGCGTTTTCGTCGACAGGCAGACTCAGCACCACACGCAAACCACGCTGGAGCGGTTCGAGCGCCAGACTGCCGCCATGAAGCTGAGCCACTGCCTGAACGAGCGACAGCCCAAGCCCGGCACCGGGTGTGTTGCGCGCCTGGTCAGCACGAAAGAACCGCTCCGAGGCACGGGCCAGATCTTCCGCAGACATGCCCGGCCCCTCATCGGTCACGCTGATGCGCACCAGATTGGTCGACACGCTGCCACGCAGGGTAACGGTCGTTCCGGAAGGCGAGAACTTGATGGCGTTGTCGATCATGTTTGCCACGGCCTGCTGAATGAGGCGGGCATCGCCGTGAAAGAACAGGCGCTGGGGGAGGTCGAGTGCAATCTGCAGCCCGGCATCCTCTGCAGTCGCTTCGTAAAGCTCTGCGATATCGTGAAGCGGCGCAATGAGATCGGTCGTCTCGAATGCCGCGCGGCGCGCGCCTGCCTCGATCTGGGCGATACGCATGAGCGCATCGAAAACAGCGGTCACATGGTCGAGGTCTGCCACGGCGCGATAGATAGCGTCATGCATCTCTTCGGTGGAGCGCGCATGAAGCGCTGCATCTTCCAGCCTGTTGCGGGCACGGGTGATCGGTGTGCGCAGGTCATGGGCGATGGAATTCGAGACCTGCTTGACCCCTTCCATGAGCTTTGAAATGCGGTCGAGCATGCGGTTGATGGAATGAGCCACCAGATCGACGTCATTGCCCACAAGCGGCATGCGCTGACGCATATCGCCATTGGCCAGAGCTGTAGTCGTGCGCGCGATGGAACTCAGGATACGGCTGAAGATACCCCGCACCACCCAGGCGCCACCGACCGCCAGTGCCGTGACCATGAGCCATGACCAGATAAAGGTCTCGGTCAAAACACGGCGCAGGATGTCCCGCCCCCTGATGTCACGACCGACCAGCAATTGCAGACCGTCGGGCAACACATAGGCATGCATCGCCGCAGAGGTCGTGTTCCCCGCCCGGCTGATCTTGAGTGTGTAGAAACGATCGGCACGCTGAACGGCATCGGGCCATGAGGGCATGTTACCGGCCAGACGCTGGCCGCCCGGCGTGATCAGCAGATAGAGATCCTGATCCTCGACGTCCTGATCGAGTCGGTCCTGAATGGCGCGTTGCAGGCTCGACAGCCCGCCCTGCATCCAGCGTTCGGCCAGCCCATGCGCATCGGCGTCGACCGCCTGACCGACCTCGCGCTCAAGCGCGCCGATCGTGTGCCACCAGAGAAAGGTAAGGAACAGCGTGGCCGAGAGGGCAAAGACCAGCCCGTAGCCCAGTGAGAAACCAAGCCCGGCCGAGCGGAAGCGCCAGGCGCGCTTCCACCACAAACGAAGTATGGGAAAGCGCGACAGGCTGAACCTCATGAAACCGGCAAACCCTGCTTAATTGGCGCGCAGGATATAGCCTGCATTGCGGATCGTATGGATCAGCGCGGTTTCGAAGGGCTTGTCAACTTTCTGGCGCAGACGCGAGACATGAACGTCGATCACATTCGTCTGCGGGTCGAAATGATAGTCCCACACCCGCTCCAGAAGCATCGTGCGGGTGACTACCTGACCGGCATGGCGCATCAGGAATTCCAGCAGGCGGAATTCGCGTGGCTGAAGATCGATCTTCTCGTCACCACGTTTGACCGTACGCGACAGCAGATCCATTTCCAGATCGGCGACGGTCAGCTTGGTCTGCGGTGCCTGCTCGGCGCTGCCACGACGGGCAAGAGCCTCAACACGCGCCAGAAGCTCGGAGAAGGCGAATGGCTTGGTCATGTAGTCGTCGCCACCCGCCTTGAGGCCGGCAACACGCTCATCGACATCGGCCAGAGCCGAGAGAAGCAGGACAGGTGTCGCGTTATTCTGCGCACGCAGCGTTTCGAGAATACGCAGACCGTCAATGCCGCCGGGAAGCATGCGGTCGAGAATCACGATGTCGAAATTCTCGCTGACGGCAAGAAACAGACCATCTTTCCCGTTATCGGCTTCCTCAACAAGGTGCCCGGTTTCCTTCAGGCCCTTCACTATGAAGCTCCTGACGGTTGGATCATCCTCGACAAGCAGAATACGCATGGTCAGTCCTTGGTTTTGAAGACGGCTCTCGCGAAGATACGTGGTACCGCCCTCAATTTACAGTGACCTTATTATCTTTCAGTTACGCCCCGGAAGAAAGGGCGAAGAAGCGCTTCTATGTTCATTCATCGGCATCTGCCGGTCGTTTTCCGATAGGAAGCGTGACAGTGCTCGTCTTGCCCTTGCGAATTACCGTGAATGTAACGGCATTCCCGGGTTTGCCGGCGGCCACAATCCTCAGCAGAGCCCGCCCATTCTCGACTGGCGCATTATTGATCGCGGTGATCTTGTCGCCTTTCATCAAGCCGCCCTTCTGCGCGGGGCCGTTGCGATCGACATCCACCAGCACGACCGAACCGTCGCCGTCATCGAGCGTGACCCCAAGCCAGCCATGATCGACATGACCCGTGCGCCGTATCTCATCGACAATCGGCGCCACGATCTCGGACGGAATGCCAAAACCGATTCCCACCGATCCACCCGCAGGTGAAACCATGGCGGCATTCACAGCCACTACCTGCCCACGCATGTTGAAGGCTGGCCCACCCGAATTGCCCGGATTGATCGGGGCATCGAGTTGCAGGAAATCGTCGAGCGACCCGGCCCCAAGATCGCGCCCGCGTGCCGAAACGATGCCTGCACTGACCGAAGAGCCGAAGCCGAAAGGATTGCCCGCTACCAGAATCCAGTCGCCCACATTCACCTTGTGGCTGTCACCCCACGTCACATAGGGAAGCGGCTTGGGCGATTCGACCTTGATGACCGCGATATCGGTCAGGGCATCCACCCCGATCAGCTTCGCTGGCAGTTCCTGTCCGTTCGAGAGCGAGACCGTGACATTATCGGCGTCACCCACGACGTGATCATTGGTAACGATAATGCCCGATGGATCGACGATGAAACCTGACCCGGCACCCAGGATTTCTTCCTGATGGCGCTGCATCTTCTCGCGATAGCGTTTCTCGAGCGGTGTGCCCTTGATCTGGGCGGGCACCTTGCCGCCGCCCTCTGAACTGATCTGGGTAATGGCGATATTCACCACAGCCGGAATCACGCGTTGTACCAGCGGCGCAAACGACAGTGGACCGGACTGCACAAGGACGGGCGGCAGGGCGGGCGTACCGTCGGGAACGGCTGCCTGAGCCGGAATCTGCACGGCACTGGCCGGTGGCACAGCCGGAATGACAGGATGGCTCGGCTGCGGCGGCGGATGCGGCAGAAATTTTTCGAGGAAAGACGGCAGGGCATAGGCCTGCGAGACGCCAAACCCGGCAAGGACAGCGAGAGCAAGAACTGCGCGCATCAGGAAACCACAAGCGGGGTAGGATCGGGGGTCATGGCGACACGATAGCGCAGAAATGAAATGATTCCATCTCTCATCGCCGCCTCTTTTCCCTCTTCGTTCTCATGCTACAAAACAGGCCCCGCTCTGCCGGGTCGAAGAGGAAGGATTGTCATTCCTGCAAGGCTTTGGCAGGACGAGAAGGACGTACCACGCGAAAAGCGCGCCCTTCTGCCCCTGACGCTTGCAGAACGCGATCTATCAAGGACGACAGATGATTAACGATTTTACTTTCGGCCGCGTCCTGATCATCGGCGATCTTCTGCTCGATTGTTATATTCACGGTTCTGTCGACCGCATTTCACCTGAGGCGCCCGTTCCTGTCCTGCTGCGCGCCAAGCACAGCACTGTGCCCGGTGGGGCCTGCAATGTTGCCATGAATGCCGCGGCCCTGGGCTGCACCGTCAGTCTGGTCGGGCTCGTGGGGCAGGACGCCTCTGCGCATGAGTTGCGGCAGGCCCTGGCACAGCAGAGCCGCATCTCTCTCGATCATCTGGTTGACGATGCAGACTGGGTGACCATCACCAAGACGCGGGTCCTGAGCGGTCGCCAGCAAATCGTGCGTATCGACGACGAGCCCTCCACTGTCGTCGCGCCCATCGTTCAGGAGAAACTCATCGCAGCAGCCCTGAATGCGCTCGACACGGCAGATGTCATCGTCTGCTCGGATTATGCGAAAGGCGTGCTGAGCGACGAGGTGCTGCAGGCAGTCATTCAGGCAGCCAATCTGCGCGGCATCCCTGTTGTGGTCGATCCCAAACGAAAGGACCTTTCAGCCTATAAGGGCGCGCAACTCATCACGCCCAATCGCAAGGAGCTCTCTTCCGCGACCGGGCTGCCGGTCGGCAGCGATACCGAGATCCACTTCGCGGCGCTCGCCGCGCAGGAGCAGTTCGGTGGCGATGTTCTGGTCACCCGTTCGGAAGAGGGCATGACGCTTCTCGAGCGCAGCGGGCGCATGACCCACGCCCATGTGCCGAAATCGGAAGTCTTCGATGTTTCCGGCGCGGGTGACACGGTCGTGGCAACCATCGCAGCCATGATCTCGGCAAAAGCCGATCTGCAGACTGCGATGGTCATCGCCACGAATGCGGCCTCGATCGTCGTGGGCAAGCTCGGCACGGCCACTGTCTCTCGCGCAGAGCTGAGCGCAGCGCTCAAGTCGAAAATCGAGAAGGACGGGGTGATCGCATCTCTCGCCGAGGCTCAGGGCATTGTTGCCGCCTGGCGCCAGCATGGCGCGCGCATCGTCTTCACCAATGGCTGTTTCGACCTGCTTCACCCCGGCCATATCGCCCTGATCCGTTCTGCCGCGCGTGAGGGCGACAAACTCATCGTGGCACTGAACAGCGATGCCTCTGTGCGACGGCTCAAGGGAATGGAGCGACCGCTGCAGGATGAACAGGCACGGGCTACTGTCATGGGGGCTTTGCGCGATGTCGATCTCGTAGTGATTTTCGACGAAGACACGCCCTATGAAACGATCGCTGCCCTGAAACCCGATATTCTGGTCAAAGGCGCTGATTATACGGAAGATCAGGTCGTGGGTGGGGATGTCGTCAAATCTTATGGTGGTCGCGTCGTGCTGGCCGATCTGGTATCTGGTCGCTCGACGACCTCGATCGTCAGGAAAATGAAAGCCGATTAAGGCACGGGCGCAACGCTCGCAGGACACGTTTGAAATCTGGGTGACATGACGCGCGAGATCGAAGACAAAACCCCCGAAACAAAGGCGCGCTGGCGCAGCTGGCTTTTCGGTCAGGCCCTGCCCTTGTGGAGCCAGGCGGGCTTCGATGACGAACGCGGCCTCTATCACGAACGCCTGGACTGGGCCTCACGCCCGGTATCGATGCCGGCTCTGCGTCTGATGGTGCAGGCAAGGCAGATCTCTACCTTCTGCCGGGCCGCACTCGACGGTGTTCACGAGGCGGGCGCTCAGGCGCTGAACTGTCTTGATACCGTGCAGCGCCTCTATCATCGTGCCGATGGTCAACCCGGCTGGGTCTTTTCGATAGCCTCGACAGATCGTCCTGCGCAGACAAAGCGCGATCTCTACGCCCATGCCTTCATTCTCTTCGCCTATGGCTGGGCCATACGCTACGCCAACCGCCCCGAAGACCGGGTCATGGCACGGATCATCGCCGAAGAAATCGATCTGATCTTTGCTGCGTCCAATGGCGGTTATGTCGACGCCGTGCCCGATGAGGGAGTCTTGCGCAGCCAGAACCCTCATATGCACCTGCTCGAAGCCTATCTCGTTGTTTTTGAGGCAACCGGCGACAGCTTCTATCTTGAGCGCGCAAAAGCACTGGTCGAACTGGCAAGAACACGGCTCATCGATCCGCGCAGCGGGCTGCTGCTTGAGTTCTTCGGCCCTGACTGGCACCCGCTTAAAAGCTTTGGCGAAAATCAGGTCCAGCCGGGGCACCTCTTCGAATGGTCGTGGCTGCTGAGAGACTATTCTCGCCTCGCTGAGTGCACAGGCGATGAAGCCGAATCTCTGGCCCGAAGCTCAGGCAAGCTGTTCGACGCAGGCTTTGCTTCCGGCTGCGATCATGCCCGGTGCGTCGTGCTGGACAGCATCACGGATACCCATGTCATTCTGGAACGTTCCGCGCGTATCTGGGCGCAGACTGAGCTTCTGCGCCTGCTTCATACGGGCAAGCAGACACCGGAAAACGCGGCAAAAGCGGTGCTTTTTGCTGCTTCCTTTCTGGAGCAGTTTGCCCCTCT
>NZ_BAPY01000009.1:0-7183 GCF_025994195.1 Asaia spathodeae NBRC 105894
AATGCTGCCAATGATCGAACACACACGCGGCTATGTGACCGACCTCCTCAACCGCAAGGAACGGGTCAGGACACAGTATATCCGCTATCCATCCCTGAGCTTCTGGTGGGGTGTGATCCTCATGGTTCTGATCGACCGGATCGTGGCCTATGCCCTGCCCACGGGCTCGCGCTGGTGGTGGTGGTGGGTCAACCCAGCCTCCAGTTTCCTGCTCTCACTGCTCCCGTCAGGATCATAGGCACCCGCAGAGCCCGCAGGCCCTCCGGAGAGGATCAGTCATTCTCTCCATGACGGGAGAACAGCTTGGCATGCAGTTCCGGTGTCACATCCTCCCGGTGCACGATCTTTACGATCCAACTGGCGCGGGCCTGCATACTGCGACCGCGCGCCAGATAGCGCCTCTCTGAAAGCTTGATGAAAACCTCGTCAGCCCCCGGAAACCGGAAGATGGCATGGATGGCGAGGTCGGCGAAAACGCGCCTAGCCGCATATCTGCGCGCTGAGGGGCGTCTGGGCCGCCCCTTGGCCATTCGGTATGGCTAAGGGTCAGAAGGCCGTCAGGCGGCTCCTGTGAAGCTCTCGAAGGCCCTTGAGTGATGCGGAGGGACGTGGTTCAACCACTGCCAGCGTTGTCATGAGTTTGTGCCTCATTCAGCGTTAGCTCTGTTCGAGGTGTTCCACCACCCGGACAGAGCGCCCCTCGATCGAGGGACGATCGGAGCCTAGTACAGCCCGACCCACAGAGGAATCCCCTTTTCCTTCCCCGATGCCTCGATAACCCAGCACCAGGGCGATTGCCGTCCAATCACTCCTTGCCTCCTGAGCAATCTCCCTTGCTCGTTCTTCCGGCGCTCGTGGGCCGGAGCGAGCGCAGAGCGGGAGCCGCGTAGCGCGCCCATTTGGGCGTCCGGACAGCCCTCGAAAATTGGGTTTTCCACCGAAAAAGAGAGACTACAGAGAGATTAGATTCTTTTCTTTTTCTTAGAGATCGCCACGACCCGCGGGAAACCGCCAAAAAAAGCTTGTATTAGGTCACAGTATATGTGATCCAGAAGTCACAGGGGCTGTGACCTAATAGCCCGTTATCAACAGGGGTGCGAGATGGCCCGGATTGTCAGACTGGCTACGAGACAACAAATAGCGGATCGTCAGGCGGCAGCCACGATTGCCGAGCAACTGGAGCTCATTACGCCTGAAATGCTTGAGGGCGCTCCGGGCGACCTGAAACTGCTCATCTCACGAGCCATTTACAGTGCACAGAAGCAGGCCCGCCCCGACACAGAAGGACTTTGGCCCGGAGGTTTCACCATGATTAGCCGCGATCAGACGAAGCTGGTTTGGGATGCAATCCGGGCTCTTCCCCCGGAGGATCGTCCCCAACAGGTCCGTCACGCCTTTGATTTGGCCTTGCTGTCGCTGCGACAGGATACCGGCGAAATCATGATGCGACGGGATGAACTGGCCGAGGAAATTGGCTGTGCCCCTCGCACCGTTAGCGAAATCATGGGCGTTCTAGAACGGTTAGGTGCCATTAAACGTACCCGCCAAAAGGTGCCGGGCATTAGAGGGCCGGGCGTGGCGGTGTATTATATCAACCCGCATGTCGGCTGGAACGGCTCCCTGAATGCGCGCAAATCGGAAGCTGAGGAAACGGCCCCGCCCATGCTGGTGATGATGCATGGAGGGAAATCATGAAGCTCGACGTGGACTTCACGCAGGACGAATACGAAGCCCTTGCACGGATTGCCAAGCGCTTCGCTCGAACGGCCAAGACACGCCTGAAAACCGACAATGTGGAAACACTCGTCTCGGAAGAAGAGTATGGTGCAGCCCGAACGGCCATGGAAAAGATCGCCCGGAAATGTAGCGATGATGGGCTCTATCTCGATCTTCTGAATCGTCACACACCCAGCTTGGCCGACTACGCCCACAAGACAACGGAAGAGCCCTCATGAGCGGAAGCATCGAGAACCTGGTCCTTGAGCATCTGAAGCGGTTTCAGGCCGGTCAGGATCGCATTGAGCGCAAGCTGGCCGAGCACACGACACGGCTTGGAAACATCGAAATTGCTCTTGCTCACGTGAACCGAGGCATAGCGCAGCAGGAGGAGAGAGCCGCCGAACAAAGCGTTCGTGTGGATCGCCTCACTGAGCGGTTGGAACGTATCGAGCGCCGCCTCGATCTGGATATGGCCTAATAGGCTGAACGACTGAAGATCACCTCCAACAAGGCGAGGATGATCAAAAGGAGTATCCGTTTCCGGGTCATGGGGTGCAGCCTCGAACTACCCTCCATCCGAAATGGGTGGAGGTCTATCTCGAGGCCACTCGGGATCGATCCAGAGAGCGATGCTTTTTTTTCGAGGATGCGCGATTTTTTCGATGTCTGCCGTCTCAGACTCGATTTGAGCCGGACCTCCCACTCGGGATCGATCCAGAGAGCAAGCACTTTTTTTGCAGAAAAACGATTTTCCGCGCCGCGTTAGCGGTCCCGTCCTGAGCCGTATTCCTGCGCCCTGTCACGGTTTATCCGCTGCTGCTTCCTGCCTTCATCCCGGCTGTAGAGGGCGCGCATCTCGGCATCCATGCTGTCGTAAAGCGAATGACCGTGCTCTCTCCGATAGGTCTCATTCTGCCCTTCGAGAGACCGCCAGACCCTTTCGGTCATGGTCTCGGCTTTGGCGTGATAGGACTCGTCCGGGATGCGAATACGGTTTTCGCTCTCGTACCGGATCAAGGCGTCCTGTAGATGGTCGATACTCCGCACGAACCTTGAGAACTCGGGCTTACGAACCGGATTGACGCTCTGATTATTGTGCTCAAATCCTCGAAGGCCCTTGTTCACAATTTCCTTGATCTGATCGTATGCCGCTCTCGTCTGAATGGCTCCTTTCAGCTTGGAGCCGAGTAGCAGACTGGCTTCTACCCATTTCGCAGACCTGTGGCGGCTCTCCGCTGCATAGGTCACACGCTGATCCTCGGCATAATGCCGGACTCTCGTTTCTTCGGGCTTGGCGTCCAGCGCCTCCGTCAGCACCTGCCGCAATACCGCAAGATCACGCGCATCGAGGTCGTCGATACGCTCAAGAGGCTGCATGATGGCCTCAACCTCTTTATCGAGTTTCCTGCCATAGGCTTCGGCGGCAGTCCGGCGCTCTGCTTCCTTCCTTTCCCTCTCTCTGCGCGCTTCTGCGTCCTGACGCTCGCGACGGGCTTGCGCCTCTGCCTCTTTCAGCGCCTGCGCTTTCTCCCTCACCTCATCGCTCAGGAACAGGGAGCCCAGAAAACCCGGCTCCTGAGCGAGATATTTCCTCGCCTTCTTCTCAAGCCGG
The DNA here is from genome assembly GCF_025994195.1 of Asaia spathodeae NBRC 105894. NCBI lineage: Bacteria > Pseudomonadati > Pseudomonadota > Alphaproteobacteria > Acetobacterales > Acetobacteraceae > Asaia > Asaia spathodeae. The sequence goes on from NZ_BAPY01000009.1 coordinate 3,332, forward strand.
ACATCGCGCTTTGCAGCGCGCCGCTCACGCCGCGCCGCCCGGTCGCGCTCGGTAATGGCGCGGATCTGCTCGCGAGCCTTCTCCTTCTGGTCCAGATTGAATGCGGCAATCGCAGCTTCGGACTCAGCATATTCCCGCGCCGCCTGTTCTTCGGCCTTGCGCTTCTCCGCAGCTGTTGGCTCAGCGGCCGCTGCTTCACGCTCAATCTTGACAAGCTCGGCCTCTACCCATTGCCGAGCTATTTCCGCTATTCTCGCATCACTGGCGGCGGACCGTTTGCCTTCGTGAGATTGCCGGGTTTCGGACTGCACCGATGATGGCTCGACCTGGTGCAATGGGTCGGCGTTCTTTTCAGCCTCCGGCCCGGATGCCCTCTCTTGGGAAGTAGGCATATCTTTCAGAAGGATCGCAGCATCTTCGAGCGGACTGGCGATCCTGCCGATGATGATACGCATACGATCCATTATCGTGCCTAGATGGCCCGGTGCCGTAAGCTCGTTCTCATCGATGAAATGCTGACCCGCCGTAAGCCGCTGCGCCACGGTCGCGATATGCACCTCATACTCTGGCGTTCCCGGTTCCGGTCCTGACTGGACCGCAGGCGCGTCGGCCACACGGGCCTTTTCTTCCTCGTGGAGTTGTCGGACGGCCTCGCCCCGCTCGGCCTCGGTCGCCTCATGCGCCGGCACAAACCTCTCTTCCTCTTCCAGCAGGGATTCAACAGCATGGCGCATCACATGCTTGGTTGCCGGCTCGATGCCCCGATCCTCGAGGTAGTCTAGCGCCATATCCTTGCGCCGGTCGCGACAGAGCGTATCGAACAGCGCTTCCTTGTCCTTGGCCGTCTCGCGCGTCCAGTAGGCCCGCACACGCTCCCGGTGACGGCTCAGACCCACATAGGCAAGCTGGCGGTCCAGCGTGCTCGACAACCCCAGATGGACCCTTTTGGCCGTGGCGCCCTGCCCCTTGTGCAGCGTCCGCGCATAACCGTGATCGACATGGCCATAAGTCTCAAGATTAAGGGTAATCGTCCGGTCCTTGGTCCTGACCCGCATCGAGGTACCGTTGACGGCCTCGACCACGCCATCCATGCCGTTCCTGACCCCGAGTTGCCTGTTATTCCGCAGGAACACCACACGATCCCCGACCCCGAAATCACGCTCCCCGTTGACGGTCAGGAACGTCAGACCCGCCTCGACCTTCCCGGTCGCCACCAGCTCGGCGCGGATCGTATTGTTAAGCTGCCGAATATCCGCCCGGCGATGCGCCAGAACCAGCACGTTCTCCGCCCCGATCTCGGCGGCATCGGCAAGATAGGCTCGCGCCATGGTCTCGATCAGGGCCGAGGCGGTTGCGACCTCCACAAGCGCCCCCTGCCGGTCGTAATGCTCAAGCCCTTCCCGTGTGCGTCCACCGCCCAGAGCGACAGTCGCAGCCCGATCCCCGGCATCGCGCGCGCGCCTGCTCTCGGCCAGACGAGCAGCCCCCAGACGTTCCTCAAGCTTTCTGAACGGTGCGCCCGCCTCAATGGCCTGTAGCTGCTCGCCATCCCCGACAAGAACCACCTTGGCCCCGGCATTCTGGGCGACAGACAGGATATCGCGCATCTGGTGAGACCCGATCATCCCGGCCTCATCCACCACCAGAACCGTTCTGGCCCCGATCTGCTCTTGTCCCTTCTCGATGCCCCGCAGAAAGCTGGCAATCGTCTGGCTGGGGATCTCGGAGCCTTCCTCAAGCTGCGCCGCTGCCGACGCCGCAAGCGTCAGACCGCGCGCCTCATAGCCCCCAATGCCCCATGCCGTCCGGGCGTAATACAGCATCGTCGTCTTGCCCGCTCCGGCCAGACCCGACACCAGAGCAAGACGTTCGCGCCCGGTAATATGAGCGACCGCGTCATTCTGCTCCTGTGACAGGAAGGTCTTGGCACTCTCCACAAGAGCAGCATTTCCCATCTTCTCGACATGAGCCTTGTCCGCGCGCATCGCCTCGGCCATCTCGACCAGATGGCTCTCGGTCCGCAGCATCGAAGCCGTGGAATACCGAACGTCGCCCTGCTGGTCCCGCCCGAGCGTGACGGTCTCTCCATCCGCGAGAACGCGCGCCGTCATGTTGTTCAGGGTCTGGTGATCGGCCACGTCCGAATAGCGGTGCATGAAAATCGCCACGTCCCGCTTGGTAAACGTGGATTTTCGGGCTGTCAGGGCCTCCGCAATGATATGCGGCGCATTCTCTATCCGGTGCCAGTTCCGCGCCCTGATGCGGCGGTTTTCTGCGCTCGTCTCGGATAGGGCTTCCGGGTCTTTGTCTTTGTCTTTTCCTCTGGCCCGCATTTTGCGCGTGATCCGATGCCCCGCGCCTTCCTTCATCTGAGGCTCAAGATCAATGCCCTGATCCGCGTAGCTGCGCCGGTCGATCCGGGCATCAATGCCCCGCTCCGCAAGCTTGCGGTTGGTCAGTTCCTCCCAGCTTGCACGCCACATCCCGTGACGGTTCGCACCCCTCTCATACCAGTCACGACCAGCTTTATGCTCCTCGCCGATCACAAGAACCTTGGCAGCATTCCATTCCCGTTGCTTCTTGCCGAACCCTTCCGGCCCGACCTCCCGCAGCGTCAGGAGAATATGCGCATGAGGGCAGGGCTTGCCGTCCGCCCCTAGCGGCGCGTGAATCGAGAAATCGGCAATCATTCCTTCCGAGACGAAATTCGTCCTGACGAACTCCCTCACAAGCGCAATCTGGTCGGCTTGGCTCAACTCTCGCGGTAGGGCGACCTCGACTTCACGGGCAAGCTGGGCGTCCTTGCGCTTCTCCGCCTTCTCGACCTCATTCCAGAGAGTCTGACGATCACTGAACCGCGCAGGCGCATTGTCCGGTGCCATGATCTCGGAATGAACAACGCCCGTTTTCTTTGTGTAGTCCTGTTCCTGTTCACGCCTCTCGTCATACAGGTTCTCACCCGAACGATACGCAGCAGCCGCAACGACACTCCTGCCGCTCTTCCTGTCGATTATCTTACAGTGCATATGGAAGATCGCCATGACGCTAAATACCGACCGTCACGCGCCACATTACGCAGTAATGTATAAGCGCGCCCTTCGTTTCTCTCGGTCTGGCTCTTTTGGCTGTCATGGACATGCCATTACCCTATATGAGACAAGGCATTCATGGCAATGAGGAGCATCAGCTATGGCCGTAGCCAGAAAGTCTCTGGAAGAGCGTATTGCAGACGAACAGAAACGTCGTGACGCAGCCGACAGGAAGTTACGCGATCTCAAGGCCAGACAGGCCGGTTACGAGAGAAAGGCCGACACACGACGCAAGATCGTCCTCGGGGCCATGCTCGTCGATCAGGCACAGAATGGAAGCACTGATGCCGCTATCATGGTCGAACACCTGATCTCGCTGCTCACCAAGGAGAACGACAAGGCCATGTTCGAGGGATGGTCATGGGAGGCTGGCAGCAAAAAGGAGTAGCACCGTGAAATCCCCAGCCTCTCCCTACATGGAAGCTTTCCTCGAAACACAGGAAAGCCTCAAGGAACGCCTCGATACGAACAACCGGAACGCGGCAGAAATCCTCCACATGCTGAAGGTCATGCAGGTCAGCTTGGAAAGCCTCTCCACCCGTGAGGCGCAGGGGGCAGGTGAAACACCGCTTGCCATTCGGGAAGAAGACATTGCCAGACGGGTTCATGAGGCGATCATGGAACGGATGGACACAGACCTGTCCGTGAGGGCCAAACCGTCTGAGCAAGCCTTGCAACACTACGCCGACACCAATGCGACACTGGCTAGAATGCTGCCAATGATCGAACACACACGCGGCTATGTGACCGACCTCCTCAACCG
>NZ_BAPY01000010.1:0-73510 GCF_025994195.1 Asaia spathodeae NBRC 105894
AGCCACCGCCCCATGGGCGACCCCAGCCACCGCCATAATAGCCTCCGCGACCGCCCCAGCCGCCAGGGCCTCCACCGCCGCGCCAACCGCCGGGCCCGCCGCCACCACGCCAGCCACCGGGTCCGCCGCCGCCGGGGCCTCCGCCATGCCAGCCACCGCCCGGTCCACCGCCTCCGCCACCATGGAAGCCGCCGCCCGGCCCGCCACCACCGTGGAAACCACCGCCGCCGCCCCGCTGCGCATGGGCAGAGAGGGGCATCAGCAGAGGCAGGGCAAGAAGAGCCGCCCTCAATCTGTATGAACCTTGCATGGCTTCAGTCTTCCCTTCCATGGAGAGCGGTAAAACGTCGCTTTCCGGTTTTTTTGCATATCGTGCCGAGTGGGGGCGGAATAAAGACGAAAGCGTAACTGCGCGATTTCGTTTCGTGACAAATGGTCGGCGCAGGCGAAAATCAGGCGGGGCAAGGGGTTTCTGGGCAGGGGTCAGCGCCGCGGTCTGCGCTTTATATGCCCCCCCAGACGCGCCAGAACGGCTTTCAGATCGCCTTCCTTCATGTCGGGTATGGAAACGGGTTGCGGCATGGGGCGAGCGGCCGGCGTGACAGGACGCACAATCGACGGATCCTGCAAGATCCTGAGTTTCCTGACCAGAATGGAGCCGTCATCGAAGCGCAGGTCGCGCCCACTGCGCAGGGGGCCGCAATGGGTATTGATCCGCTCGATAAGCTGGGGGGCCAGGTGCTGAAGCTCCAGCGCGACAGGCCCGGTGCAGGCAATTGTCAGCGTGCCTGCGCTGACCCGTCGGGGCTCCGTCTGCGCTGCAAGGGCGGGGCCTACGATTTCGGCCCAGTCGAGAATAAGCCTGATGGCTGGGGCTGCGCGTTTACTGAAGGCCGGTTTCGTGACCTGAGGCAGGATCGAGCCCAGAGCGCGCCCCGTCATGGCGCGGCGTTCCGGAGGACGTTCGGCAGCAGCCGGAGGGAGTGACTGCTTCTGAACGCCGGATCTGGCCGCTGGCCTGTCACTGCCGGGGCGAGATGGAGTCTTGTAGCGCGATGGTTTATCGGCAGCTGTGCGCGTCTGGGCCTTGTCCGAAGGCAAATCTCGCTTCATATCGCCGGGGTGACTCCTTCAGCTTCCGCACTTCTCGACTGGTATGCCCATCAAAGGCGTGTCTTGCCCTGGCGCGCTCTGCCCGGCCAGGTGGCCGATCCCTATGCCGTATGGCTGAGCGAGATCATGCTGCAGCAAACCACTGTGGTGACGGTTATGCCGTATTACGAGCGGTTTCTGAAGTGTTATCCCACCGTGCAGGATCTTGCCGAAGCGCCCTTGCAGGACGTTCTCGCTCTCTGGGCAGGGCTTGGCTATTATAGCCGCGCGCGCAATCTCCATGCCTGCGCGCAGGCTGTGGCAGCGCTTGGCGGGTTTCCTCCCGATGTTGCCGGGCTTCAGGCCTTGCCGGGCATCGGCGCCTATACGGCGCGCGCTGTTGCGGCAATTGCGTTTGGCGTGCCGGTCGTGCCGGTCGATGGCAATGTCGAGCGCATCACGTCGCGTCTGCATGCAGAAGACGCGCCCTTGCCAGGTGTGCGGCGCAGGCTGGACCATCTGGCCACTCTGCTCAATGACGACCCGGCAGCGCGCGCTGCACCGAGCGATTTTGCTCAGGCACTTTTCGATCTGGGGGCTGGTCTCTGCACGCCACGTCGTCCCTCCTGCCTCATGTGCCCCTGGCGCAGCGTGTGCAGGGCCTATGCCTCGGGAGAGCCGGAGCGTTTTCCGGTGCGCGCGCCTCGCAAGGCAAAGCCGGAACGACATGGCGTCGTGTTTCTTCTCCGGGATGATTCAGGGGCTGTCTGGCTGCGTCATCGCCCGGAAAAAGGTCTGCTCGGCGGGATGACGGAACTGCCCGGCACGTCCTGGCTGGACGAAGCACAGGATCTGGCGAGCGCGCTGGATGAGGCGCCAGTAGAGGCGCTGTGGAAAGAGGCTGGACAGATACGTCATGTTTTCACACATTTTACGCTGCATCTGAGGGTTATGATGGCGCGGGTGCCCGATTTCGGCGCGTTGCATAACCAGCCCGGTTTCGCCTGTCCGTCAGAGAGCCTTTCGCGTCAGGCTCTGCCCAGCGTGATGCAGAAATGTCTGACCGTCGCTGGTGCGACTGCTGCTGACTGAAGAAAGAGAGTTCCGTTCATGCTTTATGCGTCTGCCCGTTTCTGGCTTCTCGATTTCTTCGGTCAGGTTGTCGATCACGACCCGCTGCGCGATTGTCTGTTCTCGGTGACACCACCCCCCGGACGCTATCCAGGGCTCTTCTTCTTTGCCGACAACGCCTCGCTTGCCGAATTTACGGTGACCCTGCGCAAGGTCGTTTCCCTGCCCAGGCCAATCCCCCAGTTGCTTGCCAATCGCTTGCCGAGCGGCGTCGTTACCCTGCGGCGTATGGATGGCACGGGTCGTTATCTGCGCAGCATTGAAAACGAGGGGATCGATTTTCAGGCAACAGAGGCCAAAGACTGGGAGCAGTTTTTTATCCTCTCAGAGCCGATGATGCATAGCTACGCCATTCTCAGTCAGGCTGCGGTCAGCACGATCACCGATGAGCAAGGCGCCGTTCAGGCGCCCCTGCGCTTTGTGCAGGGCCATAACGGCCAGATTGGCGACAGGGTCTTTTCACTGGCCGCCAATCTTCCGGCACTTGAGGAAATTGCCAGTCTCGGGGCTGGTGCCGCTGCGCCGCTGGTTCTGAGCGCGCGAAACGGCGACTCTGTGACCCTGCAGATCACCCGGTCATGAGCCACGCGTCTTGCGATAGGCTGCCATGGCGCGATCGCGCCCGTCACTGAGCGAGACAATCGGTCTGGGATAGGTCTTGCCAATCTTGACGCCAGCTTTTTCCAACACCTCTGGTGCCGCATCCCAGGGGGCAGCGATGGCGTCATCAGGCAGTCTGGAAAGCTCGGGCACCCAGCGGCGGATGTAATCGCCCTTCGGGTCGAATTTATCCGTCTGGCGCAGGGGGTTGAAAATGCGAAAGAAGGGCGAGGCTTCAATCCCCGTTCCGGCGACCCACTGCCAGTTGACCGCATTGGATGCCGGGTCGGCGTCGATCAGGGTATCCCAGAACCAGTTCTCTCCTTCACGCCAGTCGATCAGCAGATGCTTTGCGAGAAATGAGGCCACGATCATGCGTGCCCGGTTATGCATCCAGCCCGTTTCCCAGAGCTGACGCATTCCGGCATCCACGACGGGAATACCGGTCTGCCCTCTCTGCCAGGCGGCGAGGTCTTTCTTGCTGTGGCGCCAGCCGAGAGAATCGAACTGTGATTTCAGATTGCGGTCTGGCAGATGCGGGTTGTGAAAGAGCGTGTACCACGAGAAATCGCGCCATCCGAGTTCCGAGAGATAGATCTCACGGTCTTCCTTGGCGCCCTTGTCGGCGCAGTAATGCCAGACCTGCCGCGGGGAAATGACCCCAAGGCGGAGATAAGGAGAAAGTCGTGAACTCTCCTCGGCTGCCATGTCGTTGCGGCCAGTCCCGTAATGGTCGAGCGGGCCGGCGGCGAAATCCTTCGCGATTTCCTGAGCGGCGTCTTCTCCGAATTCCCAGTATTCGGCCATCTTGCTGGCCCAGTCGGGTTGGGTCGGAAGCAGCGCCTTGCCAGTGTCGGCAGGCTTCAATGCCTTGCCAGCGTCTTTCAGAATGGCATCCCAGGATTTCAGCGCGCATTTTCCTGGCGTGGCAACCGGTTTGGAGGGGGTGCCCAGGGCCTTGAAGCCTTTCCACCATGCCGTGAAGATCTTGTATGGTGTTCCCGTCTTTGTGGTGACTGTCTCAGGCGCGCGCAGCAGTGTGCCATGCAGGCGGACCATTTCACTCCCTGCCTTTTCCAGCGCCGTGGCGATGGCATCGTCCTGATCGCGTGCCGCCTTCTGATAGCGGTGATGGCAATAGAGCTTTTCTGCGCCCGCTTTCTTCATCAGTTGCGGGATGAGCTTTGCCGGATCTCCTTCAAGAATGAGGCAGCTGCCGCCATGGGCTTCCACGCTCTTGCTGAAGGCAGTGAGGGTCTCATGCAGGAACCATTTCGATGCTCCCCCCGGGCTGCGCGTCGAGCCGGAACTATCGAGGATATAGACGCACAGACACTCGCCATGCGCATCAAGGGCTGCGTTCAGTGCGGGATGATCGGCAAGGCGGAGATCGTCCCTGAACCAGAGGAGGGCGGGTGAGGAATGGGCCATGAAGATCCTGATGCGGCAGCGATAAATCCGAGAGGGATGCAGGGGAAGCGCAGGAGATCAGGCCGGGTTCAGTAGTGAGGGCAAGAAGCCTCTCTTTTCCGTGAACAGACAAGGCCGCCCGTACACCGGCCGAAGCGTCAGACGCAAAAATCGTCTCTTTATGTAACTGTGAAAACCGTTTTCTGATCCGGGCGTTGAATGGCCCCAAACATTTTAATAGGGAAATGTTCCATGACCACGGTTTCCTTCCTCCGCACGGGTGCTCTTGCTGTTATGCTGGCTCTCCCGGCTCTTAGCCTCACCGCCTGCAACACGGTTGATGGCGCAGGGCGCGATGTCAGCTCCATCGGGCATAATGTGAGCAACGGCGCCAACGCCACGCAGGGCGCTATCCACAATTCGGTTCCGCAGGCAGCAACCCGCTGAACCCGGCTGTCCAGCCACGAATTATGAAAAAGGGGCGGGGTCATTTCCCGCCCTTTTTCATGTCTGCCGCATGGGATTTCCCGCGGTAGCCGGGCAGGCTCCGCGCCTGCTCTTGCAAATTGCGGCCAAGACAGCACATAGTAAGCGCCCGGTCATGAAGACCGGATTTATAATTGACGTTCTCGGGGCGGGGTGAAACTCCCCACCGGCGGTAGGTGCCTTGGCACGAGCCCGCGAGCGCCTTCGGCTTCAGAACCGGAGGGTCAGCAGATCCGGTCAGAACCCGGAGCCGACGGTCACAGTCCGGATGGAAGAGAACAGAAAACGCTCTCACCCTGGCGTGCCACGGTGAGAACGAGGGATGTTCGCGCCTGGGGACCGTCCTGATGGGATGGGACCGTATTGCTGTGCCGGGAGTTTTCTCCTCCAGACCTGACCTAGAGAAAGAGGCTCTTTCAGGGCCCGCTCTGGACGCCATCCGTCTGGGCTTCGACGCTGCGCTTGCTGAAGCTTCGCGCTATCTTGGCGCCACCTCTCCCAATCCCGCTGTTGGTTGTGCCCTGCTCGATCGCGAGGGGGAGATCCTTGTCACCGAGGCGCATCATCGCACAGGGGCGCGCCATGCCGAGGCGCTGGCGCTGCACAGGGCGCGAGAGCTCGCTGTAATCGATCGGGCGTCTACCGCGCTTGTGACGCTTGAACCCTGCAATCATGTCGGTCGCACGCCGCCTTGCAGCGAAGCCCTTCGTGACAGCCCGGTCAGCACGGTCTGGATCGGTATGCGCGACCCCAATCCTGTCGCCGGTGGCGGTATTGCCCGGCTGAGGCAGATGCCTGAAGGGCGCATAGTCCATCTTCTGGAAGATCATCCTGCGCTGGCCGAGACCTATCGAGCCTGCCAGTCGCTTATCGCGCCTTTCGCAACCAGGATCGTGAAGCAGCGGCCCTGGATCACGGTCAAACAGGCTTGCGACGCCAAGGGCTCGATGATCCCGCCTGAGGGCAAGACAACCTTCACCAGCCAGAATTCGCTCGAGATCGCCCACCGTCTCAGACGGGCAAGCGATGCGATCATCACGGGAATCGGCACGGTTCTGGCCGATCGCCCGCGCTTTACCGTGCGTCATGTTCCCGATCATGAAGACCGGGCGCCGCGTCTGGTGGTCGTCTGCGATCGTCAGGACCGGCTGCCGGATTCATGGCGGGAGATGATGATTGGAAGCGGCTACAAGGTGATCGTATCGCGCAATCTCGCCGAAATCCCGGCCCTTCTGGGAGATCACGGCGTGAACTGGGCCATGGTCGAGGCCGGACCGGCGCTTCTGACTGAAATCGAGACGCTCGGCCTGTGGGATGACTGGCTGACCATAAGAGCCTCGCATGAAGGCCCCGATCGATGTTCGGTGCGCTCCCACGGACCTTCTCCCTTGCGTTTCATACTTGATGAAGGGGCAAATCCCCTTCCTGCTGACAAGGCTGCATTCTGATGTTTTCAGGCATAATCGAGCATATCGGCCGTATCAGGACCGTCGAACCCCGTGACCAGGCAATCCTGCTTCAGGTCGAGACAGGTCTCTCGGACATGGATTTGGGTGAGAGCATTGCCGTCAACGGGGTCTGTCTGACGGTTGCCGCCTACGACTCGTCAGGACTCGCCGATTTCTTTGTCAGTGCCGAAACCCTGTCGCGCACCGCCCTAGGGCGACTGAAAGAAGCCTCACGCGTCAATCTCGAGCGGGCCAGCACACCCGCCACCCGTCTGTCAGGTCATATCGTTCAGGGCCATGTCGATGGTCTGGCCGAGTTTGTGGCAGTGCGGCCGGTCGGGGAATCCCATCATATCACGTTCCGTCTTCCGGCGGCCCTGCGCGGCTATGTGGTCGAAAAAGGCTCGATCGCGCTCGATGGCGTCAGCCTGACGGTCAATGAGGTGAGCGACGTGGCAGAGGGCAGTTTCACCATTGCGCTCATGATCATCCCTCACACCTGGGATCATACCGGGCTGTCCGAACTGACTCCTGGCGCGCCGGCCAATGTCGAGGTCGATGTTCTGGCCAAATATGTCGAGAGCCTGCTGAAATACGGGGTGCGGTCATGAGCACGACGCCGTCCTATCCGCTCGCCAGAGCCATTGCGGCTCTGCGTGACGGACGCATGGTGATGATGGTCGATGATGAAGGGCGCGAAAACGAGGGTGATCTCGTGATCGCAGCCCAGTTCGCGACAGCTGAGGCGGTCAATTTCATGGCGACCCATGCGCGGGGTCTGATCTGCCTGCCTCTCGAGGCCGAGCAGCTCGAACGTCTTGATCTGCCCATGATGCCCCGACGCGGCCATGATCCACGTGGAACAGCCTTCACCGTTTCCATCGAGGCGACGACGGGGATTACGACAGGCATCTCCGCTGCCGACAGGGCGCGCACGATCCAGCTTGCCGGTCATCCCGATGCCCGCCCTGAGGATATCAGCACACCGGGCCATATCTTTCCGCTGCGCGCCCATCCCGAAGGTACGGTCGCGCGCGATGGCCATACCGAAGGCGCTATCGATCTCGCCCGTCTTGCCGGGCTGCATCCGGCAGCGGTGATCTGCGAAGTGATGAGTGCCGATGGCACAATGGCGCGTCTGCCGGAGCTGCAGGAATTCGCGTCCCGTCACGACATGCCGGTCATCAGCATCGAAGAGATCGCGGCCTGGTGCCGTGTGCATGGGCGTGAGGCGCTGAGCGACCTTACGGTGCCAACACCTGTGCCCCCTGCGGTCGAACGCATTGCCGAAGCCGCGCTGCCGAGCGTCTATGGCGGGCATGACCTGCGCATCCAGGCGTTTCGTGCACCGGACGGCATCGAGCATGTGGCACTCGTCAAGGGCGATCTGACAAAGGGCGTGCCTCTCGTACGCCTGCACTCGGAATGCGTAACCGGCGACGCGCTGGGTTCCCTGCGTTGCGATTGCGGCCCGCAGCTTCGCGAGGCGCTCGAGCGGATTGCGGCGGCGCCGTCGGGTGCCCTCGTCTATCTGAGGGGGCATGAAGGCAGGGGCATTGGCCTTGGCAACAAGATCAGGGCTTATGCGCTTCAGGATGAGGGCAAGGACACGCTCGAGGCCAATCTCGAACTCGGCCTGCCCGGCGATGCGCGAGACTGGGTGACTGGGGCCGCTATTCTGGAACTGCTCGGCATTCATACCCTGACCCTGCTGACCAACAACCCCAGCAAGGTATCGGGTCTCGAGGCAGCGGGGCTGAAAGTCGTCAGTCAGGAGCGCCTCGAAGCCGGATCGAATCCGTTCAATCGCGCCTATCTTCATGCCAAACGTACCCGGATGGGACATCAGCTCAGTGATGTCTGGCCGGAACTCGTCGAGACTATGGTTCAGAAATAAGGATCACCCATGAGCAAGACCATCCCCGTCGCCCCCGATCTCAACCTGGTGCCGACCCCTAAGCTCGCTCTGCTCGTCAGCCGCTTCAACACCGATGTCACGCATGGTCTGCGCGACGGTGCGCTTGAATGGCTCGAAGAGCACGGCATTCGCGATGTCGACGTGTTCGATGCTCCCGGTGCTTTCGAACTGCCGCTCATGGCGCAGGCTCTCGCCAAGACCGGCACTTATGAGGGCGTGATCTGCCTTGGCTGCGTCATCAAGGGTGATACGGCCCATTTCGAGTTCATCAGCCTGGGTGCGACGATCGGAATCATGCAGGCGCAGCTTGCCACCGAGACGCCAATCTCGTTTGGCGTGCTCACCACCTATACCGACGAACAGGCTCAGGCCCGCTCGCGCAAGGATGTTCACAACAAGGGACGCGAGGCTTCTGCTGCCTGCGTCGAGACGCTTGCCTTCCTGCGCAACACGCGCAGCTGATCAAGGTGTTACAAGAGTGTGACGGATGAAGTTTCCCAATCGGGAGACAATGCTCTAAACCTGCCCGGACCGTGACGCCTTGGCGTCTCACCGTGGCAGGGTTCATCGCACTCCAATGCTAGCAAACTTCATCGGCTCGATCGTCTCGTTCTGCACAAGACGCGCCTGGTTCGTTATTCTCCTTTTCGCGCTTCTGACAGCGGGCAGCCTGTTTCTGACAGTGCAACGCCTTGGCGTGACGACCGATACTGATGAAATGTTTGCCGCCAGCCTGCCGTGGAAACAGCGCGGTGCCGAGCTGAGCCGCCTTTTCCCGCAGAATGACGACCTGATGGTCGCCATCATCAAGGCCGATATGCCCGAGCAGGGGCGGGCGACAGCGCGTGAACTGGCGAAGATCCTGCGCGCCGATCACAAGAATTTCCGCACGGTCAGACTGCCTGACGACTCACCCTTCCTGCAGAATCACGGGCTGCTCTATCTCGACAAGCCGGTTCTGGGGTCCTTGCTCGACTCCATCGTAGCCGCGCAGCCTTTTCTGGGCACCCTCTCGGCTGATCCCTCTGCCCGGGGGATCTTCTCGGCGCTCGGCCTGATGGGGGAGGGGCTGTCAGCCGGTGAGGACATTCCCGAAAGCTTCACCCCGGAGCTTCAGGGCTTTGCCTCTGCGCTTCGTGACGCGGCTCAGGGCCATCCCAAGGATCTCTCCTGGCAGAATCTTCTGGCGGGGCCGCTGGCCGACATGGCGGGCAATTATCAATATGTCATGACGCAGCCGCATCAGGATTTCGGTTCGCTCCAGCCGGGTGGCGAGGCGAGTGCTGCCATGCGCAAGGCCATCGACTCCCTGCCTTTCGTCAAGAGTGGCAACGCCATTGCGATGATCACAGGCCCGGTGCAGCTCAGCGATGAGGAATTCTCGACTGTCGCTCATGGCATGGGTCTCGGGCTGCTGACCTCTCTCGTTCTGGTGGCGTGCTGGCTGGTGCTGGCCGTGCGTTCGGTGCGTGTCATCGTGCCCATTCTCATCACGCTCGTGATTGGCCTGCTCCTGACCACCGGGTTTGCGGCCATCGCGGTCGGCAAGCTCAATCTGATCTCCGTCGCCTTTGCTGTGCTGTTTGTCGGTATTGCCGTCGATTTCGCCATCCAGTTTTCGGTACGTTTTCGTGGTCAGCGTCTGACATCGGGGGGCGAGATGTCACCGGCTGATGCGCTGGCCGAAACAGGGCGTGAAACGGGGCACCAGATTCTGGTCGCCTCGCTCGCGACAGCGGCGGGCTTCCTTGCTTTCGTGCCGACCAATTTCGTCGGTGTGGCGCAGCTGGGGCTGATCGCCGGTATTGGCATGATCATCGCCTTTCTCTGCACCATGACGCTGCTGCCTGCGCTGCTCTGCCTGTTCCGTGCGCGTCTGAGCCGTGGTGAGCCTGGCTTCAGGAAGCTGGCAGGGGTCGATCACTGGCTGCGTCATTATCGCAAGCTGGTGCTCGCCTTCTATGCCCTGCTGGCCATCGCCGGTCTGGCGCTCATTCCGCGTCTCAGCTTCGATGCCGATCCGCTGCATACCAAGAACCCCGATACCGAGGGTATGCGGGCGCTTCACCTGCTTGAGCAGGATCCTCGTGCGTCGCCCTATGACGGCGAGGTCATTGTGCCCAACCTCAGGATTGCGGCTGAGCGGGTGAAGCAGTTCGAGGCGCTGCCGAGTGTCTCGTCGGTCATGTGGCTTGGCATGTTCGTGCCCGAAAACCAGACCGAAAAACTGGCCATGATTCAGGATACGGCGTCGATCCTTCTGCCGACGCTTGTGGGGCAGGAGGTTGCGCCTGCTCCCGATGCCAATGCACTGCGCGCCAGTGCGGCGGCGGCGGCCAGCAAGCTTGGGGCTGTTCTCGACAAGACGGCGCCAGCTTCGCCCCTGCGCGACATCCAGAGATCTCTTGCCCTTCTCGCCAAGGCGCCGGATGCGCAGATTCTGGCGGCCAATACGGCGCTGACACGCTTCCTGCCTGAGCAGCTTTCGCAACTTGTGGATGTGCTTCAGCCGACCCCCGTGACGCTTGAGGGCATTCCCCAGGATATCGCGCGCGATTATGTGCTGCCTGACGGGCGTGCGCTGCTCAAGATCCTGCCAAAGGGACGTATGTCTGACAGCAAGGTGCTGTATCACTTCCTGAACGACATGCTTTCGGTCGACAAGAATACGGCAGGCACGGCGCTTGAGGTGGTCGAGAGCGCCCATACCATGGTTCATGCCTTCTCGACGGCGGCCCTCTCGGCTCTGGCCATGATTGCGATCATTCTTTTCGTCGCCCTGCGCCGTCTGCTGGATATGGTGCTCGTTCTGGCGCCCCTGATGCTGTCGGCCCTGCTGACGGTCATCCTGATCGTGACGGTACCCGAGACGTTGAACTTCGCCAATATCATCGCCCTGCCACTGCTTCTGGGCGTTGGCGTGTCGTTCAATATCTACTTCGTCATGAACTGGCGCGCTGGCATCAAAAGCCCGCTGACCTCGCCCACGGCGCGCGCTGTTCTTTTCTCGGCGCTCACCACCGGGACGGCTTTCGGCTCTCTGGCGGCATCGCAGCATCCGGGTACGGCAAGCATGGGGCGTCTGCTTCTGATGTCGCTGGCCTGTACGCTTCTGGCGACCCTGACCTTCATCCCGGCCCTGCTTCCCAAACGCAAGATCGATGCCGAATAAGAGTGAGTTGCCTATAAGGCAGAGCAGCTCCGCCTCAAAAGCGGGTGGCAGGCAGGGCTGACCGGTGCTAGGGACATGAGACTAACGTTTTCGTGAGCCCTGCCTATCGTGTCGAAATCCCTTTTTCGCTGGAGCCTCACGGCTGCCTGTCTGGCCGGGTTGACGGCGCCGCTGCCCGCCTGGGCCGGTGAGGACAGTGACGAAGAAACCGGGTCCGAACCCAGCTATCAGATCAATGATCCGTTTCCTGACCGGCAATTGCAGCCGACCAGTGTGCCGGCATTCGGCCAGCCAAAGGCTGTTTTCTACAATCCATACGGGCTGACAGACTGGCTGCGTCGTCATGGCATTGGCGTGTTGCTCGACAACATCAACGAATATGCGGCGGCGGTCACTGCGCCCACGAAAAATGTCGGCGATTACCGGCAAGGTTCGAGCAATGCCGGGCAATATGCCCTGTCCCTGAACGTGGACTGGGAGCGCATTGCCCATATCAAGGGCTTTGCCACCCATATGGTCGTGACCGGACGCTATGGGACGCCTGCCAACCGCATGTTTGGTGACTGGCTCAATCACTCATCCGAAATCTATGGCGGCGGCGGCAATGTGGTCGTGCATCTTGTCATGGCCTATGGCGAAGAGACGCTTTATGGCGGCAAGCTGTCGATTGCGGCCGGGCGTATGGCCGAACTTTCCGATTTTGCGGCCAGCCCGCTTTTCTGCACATTCCAGATCAATGCGATCTGCGGGCGACCGCGCGCCGCTGCCGATACGGGCTATGCGTCGACCTTCCCCGCCGGAAACTGGGGGCTGCGTGTGCGTGGTCGTCCCTTGCCGCAATCCTATATCCAGCTCGGCCTCTATCTGACTGAGGAGGGAATGTTCTCCTACGGGATGAACAGAAGCGGTTTCAAATTCAACAGTGCCTATATCAATGGCGTCAGGCTGCCGCTCGAACTGGGCTGGGAGCCCAAGATACGCAGTCATCTGCCCGGACATTACAAGATTGGCGTTGCCCTCACGACCGCCGCACTCTCGGATATCCATGAGGATGAATATGGCGAGCCTTACGTGCTGACCGGGGTAAGCCAGCGTCAACATCATGCCAGCCTGAATAGCTGGGTGATGATGGATCAGAAATTTGCGACCTACCGGCGTGATCGCTTCGGCAACGATTCAGATGCCGGCCTGACGGCGCTCTGGGGCTTTCTGTATAACGACAAGCATGTCGCACTGCGCAACTGGCAGGCCTATGGTGGCCTTATCAGCCGCGGTACTTTCGCCTCGCGACCGGAAGATACGATCGCGATGGTGTTCAGCTACACCGCTATTTCACCGGGCGTGCAGCGCACCGAGGAATTGCTGCGTGCGCAGGGCAAGACGCTGCCCTATCGTGCGACAGGCATCCAGCGCCATGCCATTGTGATGGAGGCCAATTATGGCTGGCACGCTTTTCGTGGCGTGTTGATGCAGCCGATGGTCCAGGCCTTCATCCGCCCCAACGGGCAGGGCAATCTGCGGGATGCGGTTCTTCTGGGCTTCAAGACCCATATCGAGTTCCTCTGACGGCGCCTGCCTGAAATTCCGCTTCAGAGAGCGGGAGTAGCCCATTTTTTCGCTGCATCGAACGCAGTGATCGTGCCAAGCTTTGTGTCTTACTGTTTCAGGAGACTCTCGCATGGACGCGCAAATTGACGGATCGCTTTTTCCGGTGCTTCGCATCGCGCTTCAGCCGGGCGAGCGCCTTGTGGCCGAGACGGGCGAACTCTCCTGGAAGAGCCCGCATGTGACCCTGAATACGAGCACGGCAGGGGCTGGCAATAGCGGGTTTTTCGGCTCGGTTTCTCGCATGATTGCAGGCGGTGGTCTCTTCATGACCGAATACCGTGCCGAAGGGGCGCCCGGCATGGTGGCTTTTGCCGCCAAAATTCCGGGTCATATCACCGAACATACGCTGGATGGGTCGCGCGCCTATCTCGTGCATCGTCACGGCTTCATCGCAGGTACGGAAGGGGTGCGCCTCGACCTCGCCTTTCAGCGCAAGCTCGGTGCGGGCCTGTTCGGCGGTGAGGGCTTCGTGCTGCAACGGATTTCGGGCTACGGCCAGTTCTGGGCCGAGCTTGGCGGTGAGATTATCGCGCATGATCTGGCGCCCGGTGAGCAGATAGACGTGCATCCCGGTCATGTCGGCATGTTTGAAGAGAGCGTTCAGTTCGACATCACCATGTTGCCCGGCATACGCAACAAGCTGTTCGGCGGCGACGGGCTGTTTCTCGCCAGACTGACCGGGCCGGGGCGCATCTGGCTGCAGACCCTGACCCTGTCCAATCTAGCAGGGGCGATCGGCCCCTATCTTGGCGCCACGGAGGCAAAAGGCGCGGCAGAAGGCACGCTGCTCGGTTCGCTCGTTCGCAAGGCCTTCGACTGATCCGGGACCATCGCGATTTGACCGACATCAGGGCAGTCGCACCTTGGCCAGTCGTGCCAGCAGCTTTTTCTCTGCCGGAGGATGCGCATAAAGCATCCGGAGAGGAACAGCGTCGTGCTCGAGTATCCAGGCCACTTCCAGATGATATCGGCTTCACGGAGATAGGTATTGGATGTGAGAGGCGCGATGACGATGCCGCCGACACGGGGATGGAATATCCCATATAGTTGCAGGCGCCAGCGCGTGTTGCATATGAAGACGTGAAAATGCTGCTCTGGCGTATAAAGGATGGATGTCTTCAGCCGTCGCGTCGCATCATCCAGGACCGCAGAGATAGGATTGTCGATGGGGCGATCCGACCAGATATCGAATTGCCGATAGTGCAGACGATAGGCAAAGGCGGGCTGGGGATAAGCCAGTATGGCGATATACACGCCGAACGCGCCTGTCAGTGAGAGACCGACCCGGCAGAGGGCCTTTCGGCTCTTTCTCAGGCTGAATCGTTTCACCGGTGTTGCGTCTCCAACTTTGGCGCGTTCGCTCTGTCTGCCCGGTCAGATCACGTAATCGACCGGAGGCAGGCGCTGATCCATGGCGAGGGCAGGCATGTTGGTGTGACGTGTGCCGATGCGGCGGGCCGGGTTGCCGACGACCGTGGTGTAGGGGTGGACGCTTTCCAGCACGACCGAACCAGCACCGATCTTGGCGCCCTCGCCAAGCTCGATATTGCCGAGAACGATGGCGCCAGCGCCGACCAGAACACCGCGACGCACCTTGGGGTGACGATTGCCCGTCTCCTTGCCGGTGCCGCCTAGCGTGACACCCTGAAGAAGTGAAACATCGTCTTCGATGATGCAGGTCTCACCAATGATGATCCCTGCGCCATGATCGAAGACGAGGCGTCGACCGAGCTGTGCGGCGGGGTGGATGTCGAGGCCGAAACGCTCGCTCACAAGGCTCTGGATATGGCGGGCCAGATGCTGGCGGTCATGCTGCCAGAGCCAGTGCGCGATGCGATAGGCCTGAATGGCGTGATAGCCTTTGAAGAACAGGAAAGGCGTCACGTAATCGGGGCAGGCGGCATCGCGTTCGAAAATGGCGATCATGTCTTCGGCGGCGGCTTCGGCGATTTCGGGTCGTTCGATCAGAGCCGACGTGACGAGGGCCGACAGCACAGGCGCCGACAGGGCGCGGTCTGCCAGTTTGGTGCCGAGCAGGGCAGCCAATGCGCCCTGAAAATTGCGATGATCGCTGATGCCGGTCGCGAAAACACCCTGAATAAGCACGTCGCAGCAGACATCGCTCTGCTTGAGCATTTCCTGCCAGATGGCGTTGAGGTCGGGTGGTGTGCTCATAGACCCATGGCCTTCTTCACAAAGGCGCGTCGCAGGCCGGGCAGGCGGCTCATCGCTTCCAGACCCAGATCGCGCCCGAAACGCAGAACGGGGTTGTCGTTGCCGAAAAGCCGCTCAAGCCCGTCACAGGCGGCCATCATGGCCATGTTGCCCGGGCGTACGCGACGTTGATAACGGGTGAGCAGATCTGCACCGCCAAGATCGCCGCCTGTCGCGAAACGCTCTTCGAGCAGGGCTGTCAGGGCAATGACATCCTTGAAACCGACATTGAGCCCTTGCCCGGCAATCGGGTGCAGACCATGGGCGGAATCACCCGCCAGAGCGAGGCGAGGGCCGATATAGCGCTGCGCATATTGGGCGGAGAGCGGATAGATCCAGCGGCGCCCGACCGGCACGGCGTTACCGACATCATCACCAAGGCGCTGCATGATGGCTCCGGCAAAGCCGGTTTCGTCGAGAGCGTAGAAGCGTTCGGCGCGTCGGGTCGATTCTGCCCAGACAATGGCCGAGCGATAAGGATGCTCGGCATTGCCTGGCAGGGGCAGACGGGCAAACGGGCCCTGAGGCAGAAAATGCTCGAGCGCACGATCTTCATGCGGTCTTTCATGATGGATGATGCTGATCAGACCGCACTGGTTATAGGGCAGACGCGTGACCATGATGCCCGCCTGCTGCCGCAGAGGGCTCTGACGACCCTCAGCGGCAATGACGAGGGCTGCGCGATAAGAGGCGCCCGATCCAAGCGTGATCGCAACATGGTTGTCTTCGAAGACGAAACTGCCGGTTTCCGGGGCGGCAATTTCAAGCGCGCCCTCATGCGCGGTCAGGGCATGATTGAGCGCGGCACGCAGATCGCGCGCTTCGATCATCCAGCCGAAAGGGGTTTTCTCGCCATTTTCGACGGGGGCGTCGTCTGGTGAAAAACACAGGCCATGGCGCGAGGCGGCCTGGCCGGGGCGGCCGTCACTGACGGTGATGCTGCGTATGGGCTGCGAGGGGCTGGGCAGATGCTGCCAGATACCCGCCGCGTCAAGCATGCGGCGCGAGCCTTCGGTAATGGCATAGGCACGACCATCGAGCGAAGGGTGCTCCATGCCGGGCAGGGGGGCCCGGTCGATCAGCAGGATTCGCAGACCTGACGCCGCGAGACGGCAGGCCAGAGTCGCGCCAACCGGACCGGCGCCGTTGATGCAGATATCGACCTGTCGCATGGGGTGCATTTCCTCGCAGCCTGAATAACCGTGGCTTTTTTAATGCAGTCCTAGGAAATGGGAAATGGATCGTTATAGGCCCTTGCCAATCTCGTTATGAAACTGGCACGATTTACGTTCATGATAACTGGCAGAACTGTTTGCCTAAACAGAGGCCTGTTGCGGCGCGGAGGGATGTAATGAAGCTCATCACGGCGATTATCAAGCCGTTCAAACTGGACGATGTCCGTGAAGCCCTCACCCCATTAGGGGTACAGGGTCTAACGGTTACCGAGATCAAGGGTTTCGGTCGTCAGAAGGGACAGACGGAGATTTATCGAGGGGCAGAATATCAGGTCAGTTTCCTGCCCAAGGTCAAGATCGAGATCGCCGTGACCGACGATATCGTCGATGAGGTGGTCGAGGCGATCCTGAACGCAGCGCGCACCGGCAAGATCGGCGATGGCAAGATCTTTGTCTCGCCGCTGGACACTGTCATCCGCATCAGAACCGGTGAAACGGGAGAAACAGCCATATGAGCCGCATGTACAAGGCGCTTGCTCCTCTTTCCCTCGCCCTGATGCCGCTGCCCGCTTTTGCAGCGCCCGCCGCCATTGATACCGGCGACACCTCGTGGATGCTAGTCAGCACGGCTCTTGTCCTGCTGATGACCATTCCGGGTGTCGGCCTGTTCTACGCCGGCATGGTGCGCAAGAAGAACGTGCTGGCCACGCTCATCCAGTCTTTCGCCATCTGTTGTATCGCGAGCCTTGTCTGGCTTGTGGTGGGCTACAGCCTTGCCTTTGGCACGGGCACGCCCTGGATCGGCGATATGTCGCGCTTCATGCTGAACGGCGTTGCCGAGCATATCAGCAAGGGTGTCGATCAGGCCTTCACCATGGGCGCCAATTCGGCCAACCCGGTGGCGATGACCATCCCCGAAAGCGTCTGGGTCATGTTCCAGATGACCTTCGCGATCATCACCCCCGCCCTGATTGCCGGCAGCTTTGCCGAGCGCATGAAGTTCTCGGCACTCTGCGTGTTCACCATCCTGTGGTCGCTGGTGGTCTATGCCCCGATCGCTCACTGGGTCTGGAGCCCGCTTGGCTGGGTGGCTGGTATCGGCGCTGTCGATTTCGCCGGTGGCACGGTCGTTCACATCAATTCCGGTGTGGCCGGTCTCGTCGCGGCACTGGTTCTGGGCAAGCGTCGTGGCTACGGGCATGAGGATCTCTCACCCTTCAACCTGACCTACGCCATCATTGGTGCCTCGCTGCTCTGGGTTGGCTGGTTCGGCTTCAATGCAGGTTCTGCCGGTGGCGCCAACGGGCGTGCAGGCATGGCCATGCTGACCACGCAGATCGCGACCGCAGGCGGTGCCATGGCCTGGATGGCAGCAGAATGGATCCATTCGCGCAAGCCGACGGCTCTGGGCATCATCTCGGGTGCAGTGGCCGGTCTGGTTGCCATTACCCCGGCTGCCGGTTTCGTTCTCGCTGGTCCGGCGCTGATCATTGGTCTTGTGGCCGGTGTGGTCTGCTTCTGGGCGTCTGCCATTCTCAAGCCGCGCCTCGGCTATGACGACAGCCTTGACGCCTTTGGTGTTCATGGCACGGGCGGTATCGTTGGTGCGCTGCTGACCGGTGTGTTCGCCTATGGCCCGCTTTCGGCGACCGATGCGAACCCTGCCGGTGTGGTGGGCTCCTTCGCCCAGTTCGTCCGTCAGGCCGAAGCGGTTGGCGTGACCATCGTCTGGTGCGTGATCTTCACCTTCATCATCCTCAAGGCAATCGACCTCACAATCGGTCTGCGTGTCACGCGTGATGAGGAACTCGAAGGTCTGGACATGGTTCTTCATGGCGAGCGGATCAACTGATCCGCATTGTCCTTCAAGGGAAATACCGATGGCACTGAAACGCTCACATGGCCACGCTCTTCTGGCCAGTCTCATGCTCGGAGGGGCGGCGCTCGCCAGCCCTTCAGCTCTGGCGCTGACCGCCAAGGAATGCCATGCGAAGTTTCAGGCCGCTGAAAAGGCAGGCACGCTGAACGGTCAGAAATACAAGGATTTCAAGGCCGCCCAGTGTGGGGATGTCTCGACCCAGACAGCGCAGCAGAATATGCCCGCTGCCGAGAAAGAGGCCGCCGCTGACAAGCCGGTCACCACCGACGCACCGGCTTCGCCCGGGGCAGGTATTGCGTCAAAGCCCAGCACGGCGTCGTCTGGCAATGTAGTGTTTCCCACCGCCGTATCGGCACAATATGCCAAGCTTTCAGCAGGCAAGGCCCGTATGAAGACCTGCCTCGACCAGTATCATGCCAACCAGCAGAGCGGTGGTAATGGCTCTCTGAAATGGATTCAGAAGGGCGGCGGGTATTACTCGCAGTGCAATGCCAAGCTGAAATAAACGGCTGCTTTCTGCCAGTTTCGAACGCCGCTCCTTTCTGTCAGGGGGCGGCGTTTTTTTGTGCCTGTTGCGCAGGAAGCGATCAGCTCGTCAGAGATCGTTCCCCAGGGCCAGCAGGGCGCGGGCCGCGCCGATATCGGTCACGAGCGTATGGCAGCCTAATCTTCTGATCGCAGCAAAAATGGCGGGGGCTCGGCTCACGCCGCCCGAGGCGATCACCAGATGGCGCGTTTCAGCTAGAACAGAGAGCGCCACAGACATGATGCGGCGATTGAGAGGGTGGTCGATTTCACGCCCCTGACCATCGAGCGCATGACACATCACATCGCATAGCGCGCCACGCTCGATGAGACGTTCGTATTCCGCTGCGGAAATAAGGCCGCGCGACAATGACGTGGCCTCTGCGCCGATATCGCCGACGCTCACGATCGCCATGTCGAGCGAGGCGGCCATCTGATCGATCCGATCAAGCCCGCATTTCTCGCGCAGGACACGCGCTGTCTCCGCCGAATCGACCAGAAGCGGCGCCGGATAGAGAAAGCACTCCGCCCCCATCCGGCTGGCGAGTTGCCAGGCATAATCAGTGCTGTTTTCGTGCCCGGCTTCGATCATGCCGCCAAGAAGGGAAATGACCCTTGTATCGGCCAGGCGTAAGGGGCGAAAACTGCCCAGTGAGGCAGTAAGGGTGCGGCCCCAGCCAACGCCAAGACTCATGCCCTCATGCACCGTCTCCGAGAGAAAGCGCCCCAGCGCGGCCCCGACGGAACGTGTTGCCTCGTCCTGATCACGCGCTTGCGGCACGATGATCGCCTCTGCCAGGCCAAAGCGTGCCTCCAGATCGGCGGCAAGGCTGAGACTTTCTTCTGAATCGGTGGCGATCCAGATCTGCACCTCACCCCGACGCAGGACCTCCTCCAGCAGGCGGATAACCGTGGTGCGAGCCAGACCCAGCGCTTCGGCGATGTCTCTCTGGGTCATCCTGCGATCGTAA
Source organism: Asaia spathodeae NBRC 105894 (assembly GCF_025994195.1). Taxonomy (NCBI): domain Bacteria; kingdom Pseudomonadati; phylum Pseudomonadota; class Alphaproteobacteria; order Acetobacterales; family Acetobacteraceae; genus Asaia; species Asaia spathodeae. The sequence goes on from NZ_BAPY01000010.1 coordinate 19,630, forward strand.
TACATCCAGGCCACACGAAGCCGCGTAGCCTTGTCAGACGTCACGCCCTTGCCCTGCATCCGCTTCACTCGCGTCATGGTCGTCTTTTCCGCAGCCTTAGCGCCCCGCTTTTTCCGGGTGACGCATATGTGTTCGCTCATTCTAACATGTGTCCTGACAATAGGACAAAAGTACGTATTCTCCCTGCTATCATTGCTGAATTCAGGAGAGTCGAATGGTCCAGAGAGCCGAGCCGGGTGCCCGTCCGGGTGTAAGATTATTTCTCGATACAGCTGACCGCGAGGCCCTGGCCCGCTGGCTGCCGACCGGTCTGTTTCATGGTGTCACCACCAACCCGACCATTCTCGATCGCGCCGGACTACGCAGCAGCTTCGATGACATTGCGCCGCTGATGCAGGAGATCCTGACCTATCCGGTGCAGGAAGTTCAGGCCCAGTGCTGGGGTACAGAAACCGATGCCCTGATCGAGACCGGCCTCGCTCTTGCCGCGCTCGACCCCCGTCTTGTGGTCAAGGTGCCGATTACCGAGAACGGCATCCGTGCCGTTGCGGCGCTGCATGCGCGCGGTGTGCGAACGACCCTGACGGCGGTCTATGTGGCCCATCAGGCCCTGACGGCTGCCGCTTCCGGAGCGGATTATGTGGCTCCCTATTTCGGGCGTATCAACGATAGCGGTCGCGATGCCTTGGCCGTGATCAGCGAGATGCAGGCCATTCTCGGTTCGACAGGCACGACGACACGCCTGCTGGTGGCCAGCCTGCGCCATGCCGAAGACATGGCCCGTCTCGCCTCCCTCGGCTGTGACACTTTCACCTTCAGCCCGGTTGTCGCCGAGCAACTGTTCTCTGACCCCCAGACGACGGAAGCTTCTGCGGTTTTCGAGGCAACGGCAGCAGGGGCCTGAGTCCGGCACCTTTTCACAATTGCCGCGCATAACCCGCTCTTGCGGACGGAAAGACAGCAATGACCCACTCTGTTCTCTGCCTCGGCGAGGCGGTGATCGATTTCATTCCCGTGCAGGCAGAAGGAGGGGCGGCGTATCGCCCTTGTCTGGGTGGGTCGTCCTATAATGTGGCGCGAGCCCTGGGCAGGCTCGGGGTGCCGACAGAGTATGGCTGCGCCGTCTCGACCGATCTTTTCGGCGACCAGTTTGTGGCTGGTCTGACGGAGAGCCGGGTCGGGCAGCGCTTTCTGCAGCGGCTGGAGGCGCCTTCGACCCTCGGTTTCGTCAGCCTCGATCAGGCAGAGCCGGTCTATGCTTTTTACGATGAGGGCGCGGCTGACCGCATCTGTGAGGCCATGCCCTCCGATCTGGCACTGTCCGGGGTCGGAACACTGCATTTCGGCTCGATCGCGCTCATACGCGAGCCCACGGCGTCAGCCTATGAGACGCTCTTTCTGCGCGAGGCTGGTGGCACAAGGCTGGTGAGTTTTGACCCCAATATCCGCGCTTCGCTGGTGCGCGACGAGGCAGGCTACCGGGCGCGTATCGACAGGCTGCTTCGGGCCGCTGATATCATCAAGATCAGTGGTGCCGATCTTGACTGGCTTTTTCCGGAAATATCGCATGAGGCCGCGGCGGCAGACTGGCTCCGGCATCGGGCGCGGGTGGTGGTGATCACCCATGGCAAGGATGGTGTCAGCGGATGGAGCCGCGTTTCGCACGCTCATGCCAAGGCCATCCCGACTGAGGTTGTCGATACGGTAGGGGCCGGAGACAGCTTCATGGCCGGGTTTCTTGCAGGCCTGCATGAAGAAAACCTGCTCACCCCTGAGACACTGGGCCACCCGTCAGCCGATGCCCTGCATCAGGCGCTCGCCTACGGCCAGAAAGTCGCCAGCGCCACCTGCGCCCGTCGCGGGGCAGATTCCCCATGGAGAGACCAGATCGCAACCGGGAGGCGGTAGAGCGCTCCGGATTTAGGTCCACTTTGCCGCTTCTGCAGGGCATCCTGTCAGGGAGGGATGCAGGGGCGGCGTATCTGTATCCCTCTTCTCGAGCCGCTTTCTTCGCCTCGCTTCGGCGGTTAGAGCCGGAATCAAGGTGCGGTGCCGGGGCGGATCAAGTCTACACCCCGGCACAGATCGGGCTGATCAGGGCAGAGGTCTGCCGCTGAGGGGCTTCTGGGGGGCTGCGACGAGGCGGTCGATGAGGTCCTCGAAGCGGGGGATGTCGATTCTCTGCACCACGATGGTTCTGCCCTCGCCAAGACCGGGCTGATAGCCGGGCGACCAGGAGAGGATATCGCCATAAGAGGCGCTGAACTGCGTGTTCACATCGACATAGAGATCTGCCTTCTGCGTGATCAGGCTTGGGTCGAGCCAGACGGCCGCTGCTATCTCATCCCAGAGGGGAAAGCCGGGCTCGCGCGTTTTGAGCGACCGGGCAACAGGGGTGTCGGAGCGCGAAAGGCGCTTGAGCAGGGCAGGCGTCAGTTCGGTATCCGTTGAAGGATCGACCGGGATCATGGTGATTTTCGGCCAGGGTGCCCGCAGGGCAATGCTGGCTGCTTCGGGGTCGAAGCGGATATTGAATTCGCGTCTTGGTGTATTCAGAAACTCACGGGCAAATTGATGGGCGACCTCATCGGGGCGCGTCTGTCGCGGGTTGAGGCTGCCCCCCATATAGACCAGTTCTTTCGCCAGAGACGCAAATTGCGGGTCGAGGCGCTGGGCCAGCGCAAGATTGGTCAGAGGGCCGGTCGCGATGATCGAGATCTGATGCGGATAGCGATGCACCATGTCGATCATGAAATCTGCTGCACGCTCCGATTGCGCCTTGATGGTCGGGTTGCCCTGGGGCAGATCCGGCACGACATCGGGCCCATGATAGGGCGGGAGCTTCTGCAGGGTGGGCTCCACCCAGTGCTTCATCCAGACGCCTTTCCAGACCATCTTGCCATAGAGGGCTTCCCAGCGTTCTGTCTGCGCTTCCGTGTTGACCAGTGGAAAGCTGGCGCCGGTATAGACCGGCAGATCCGGACGCCCGGCAATTTCCACACCGCGCAGGGCATCGGCTGTCGCCTCTTTCGCCCAGGCGTCGCCAGTCACGGTCGTGACCCCCATGACCTGAACATCAGGGGCCTTGATGACCATCCATTGCGCGAGTGCAAAGCCGTCATCGTCGAGAATGACCTTGCGCGGTTCTGCATGGGCCGCACTCAGGCCAAAACAGGCCAGCCCGAGACAGGCAAGGCTTAGCCGGGCCATTTTCGAGCGGTCAGGACGCGCCTCTTTCGCGCGGGTCATATCGCGTTGTGATGCCAAACCAGAACCCATCACCAATCCACTCCTCAAACTCACGGTCGCGCAAGACAAGCTGCGTCGCCCGGGCAGGGAGACGGTTTATCCGTCTCCGTAACGATGAGGAGAGTGTGTAACGTGCAGCGCATTGCGCGCAATGCGGCACGGCCAGGGAAGATGAGCAAAAAAGGAGGAGTGGGGTCGAAGGCGGCCCGCCGCAGCAAGACGCTCCCTGCAAACAGGGAAGAGCGGGAGGAAGAAAGCCCTGCAGAACGAGCCTGAGGCGAGGCCCGGCAATCGCCATGAAAGCGCTTGGATCATGATCGGATTGTCAGGAAGGGGACCTGGTGGAGAGAGTTGGATTCGAACCAACGTAGGCAAGCCAGCGGATTTACAGTCCGCCCCCTTTAACCACTCGGGCACCTCTCCGGGTCGGCACGGGAAATATGGCGGATCAGGACTGGTGTCAACGGGAATTCTTCATTTTTGTTGCATGATGAGAGGGTTCCTCTAGAAGTGCCCTCATGTCGAAACGCCCCTCACGCTCGCCCTCTCCCCGTTCTCCTTCAGGCCGTTCGGGCCGCTCCGCCGAGGGGCGCGCCGCGGCCAGTGGCTACTGGATGTACGGGCTGCATGCGGTAGAAGCCGCCCTGCGTAACCCGGATCGTCATCTGCATGAACTGCTGGTGACGAAAGAGGGATTATCGGCGCTCGAATCCAAACAGGCGCCCATCCGCATTTCCCCCAATGTGGTGGAGCGCCAGCGTCTCGATCTGCTCTGCGAGCGCGATGCGGTGCATCAGGGTGTATGTCTGCGTGTCGAACCCCTGACCCCGCCTTTTCTTGATGAGGTCCTTGAAGGTCGTGAAGGCCCGCTGCTGATTCTCGATCAGGTAACTGACCCGCGCAATATCGGGGCTATCCTGCGCTCTGCGGCTGCTTTCGGTGCGGCGGCACTGGTGGTTCAGGATCGCAATACCCCGCAGGAAGGGGGCGCGCTGGCCAAGGCAGCCTCAGGCGCGCTCGATGTCGTGCCGGTTCTGCGCGAGGTCAATCTGTCACGCATCATCGCCCAGTTGCAGAATGCCGGTCTCTGGACTGTCGGGCTCGACGCCGGTGGTTCGGTGCTGAACGGCCCGAGCTATGCGGGGCGTCGTGTGGCGCTGGTGCTGGGGGCCGAAGGGGCAGGTCTGCGCCGCCTGACACGTGAGAGCTGTGACGAAATCGCCAGCGTTTACATGCCCGGCGATATGGAGAGCCTGAACGTATCCAACGCTGCGGCTGTCGCCTTGTACGAGCTGGTGCGCCCCGCCTGAGTTTGATCCTGCCCGAAGTGACAGAATGCTGCTTCGGGTGTGGGGGCTGTGCTAGGCTTCTCTCTTCAGCGTGTTTTCACGAAAAGGGAGATCCGCATGAAAGCGGTCGGCTACAAGGCGCCCGGTGCGCCTGACATCCTGCAGGATATCGAGCTTCCCGATCCGGAAGCGCCGGAGGGGCGTGATCTGCTCGTGCGGGTCAAGGCGGTCTCGATCAACCCGGTCGATACCAAGATACGCCATCGCGCTGGCGCGCTTGAGGGCGATGACTGGCGTGTTCTGGGCTGGGACGCTGCCGGAATCGTCGAGGCTGTCGGGCCAGATGTCAGCCATTTCCGACCCGGTGATCGTGTTTTCTATGCAGGCGCGCTGATGCGCCAGGGCAGTAATGCCGAACAGCAGCTTGTTGAGGAAACACTGGTCGGCCACATGCCCGAGGGGCTGGACTGGGGGCAGGCAGCGTCTCTGCCCCTTACCGCGGTGACAGCGTGGGAAATGCTCTTTGACCGTCTTTCGGTCACTCATCTGACCTCTGGCGCGCTCCTTGTCGTAGGCGGTGCCGGTGGGATTGGGTCGATACTGATCCAGATTGCGCGCAAGCTGACAGGGCTGACAATTATCGCCACGGCATCACGCCCCGAAACGCGTGAATGGGTCGAGAAGATGGGCGCGCATCATGTCATCGATCATCGTGGTGACATGGCGGCTCAGATCAGGGCGCTTGGCCTTGAGCATGTCAGCCATATCGCGTCTCTGACAGCCAGCGACCAGCATCAGAAAACCTATGAGGAAATCCTGGCACCGCAGGGGCATCTCAGCCTGATCGACGATCCGGCGCATTTCGATATCATGGGGTTCAAACGCAAGAGCGCCGTGATTTCGTGGGAATTCATGTTCACGCGCTCTCTTTTCGCCACGCCGGACAAGGCGCGCCAGCATGATATTCTCGAGCAGGTTTCGTCTCTGGTTCAGGCGGGCGATCTGGTGCCGACAGAGCATCGGCGCGTGACGGGGCTTTCTGCCGAAACCCTGATGGCGCTGCATCGTGACAGCGAGGCTGGCACAAGCATCGGCAAGACGGTTCTCGTCTTCTGAGCATACGCCGTCTCAGGCGAGAATGCGCACCCCGCTTTCTCCCGCCTGAGGCCGACGCCAGAACATGCCGCCAGCCAGGGTCTCCTGCACAGCGGGCGGCAGGATGCAGCGCCTCTCTTCAAAGCTGACTTTCGGGCGAAGCTGATGCAGGCCCGGTGTGGAGAGTGCCTGATCGAACGCCGTGTGATCATGGCTTTCGACATGCGCGAAATCATAGTCATGAGCGGGCAGGCCGAGCTCCCGCGTAAGAGTGGCCAGCGTGGCCTTGGGGTAACGGGCGAGATAGTCGTAATCGACCAGAATGAGCCGGTTGGCGAATGGCCCGTGAAACGCCTCGATCAGCACCCGCCAGGCATAGCCGAAGACGCCATCGGCAGAGAGCAGATGGTCGAGCCTGTCATGCTGCGTGGCGCGCTTGCCGATCGGTACGAGATGCGATGAGAGAATGGGGTCACGAACGATCAGGCGCTCAAGCGAGTCCATGATCCAGATCGGGTCGCGCACGCAGCAGATGACTTTTGCCGCAGGAAAGATTGTGTCGATCAGCCCCAGCCGGGCGCACCAGTCGCGATGGGTGTCGATGATGACCCGTCGCTCAGTGCCCGAAGCGTAATAGCTGTCGAGAATCTGGCGCAGCACACGGTCGCGCTTTCTGGCATCGAAATCGCCCGCATATTCACCTTCAGCCATGAGGGACGATACGCGCAGGATCATGGGCGCTACCGGGGAGGATCGGCCCGATGTGACGAGGGCCGGGTTTTGCGAGAGCAGGGCGGAAAGCAGGGTCGAGCCCGAGCGCGGAAGGCCGGAAATAAAATGGACATCTGGGCTGGGCGACATAGCGCGGGCTGATCCTCTGAAATGGCGGAAAACTCCGCCTATACGGCTGTCAGCGTCTCAGCAATGAGGCATGCGCGCCTCATTGCTGTGTCAAAAAAATCACTATGCAAGAGAAAACCTTTATACGTTCAGGACGATAAGGTATTTTCCAGTTCAATTGATGCCCTGAAGCAACATGTCACTTTTGGTTACGACATGAAATATTCAGAAATATGCGACAAGAAGCGTGATTCGGGCATCGTACGTCAGGGAGAGCCATAATGGGCATTTTCAGCACGATCATGACGAAGATCTTCGGCCACGCCGAAGCGGCACCGGCAAGCGGTTCGGCGGGCAGCACTGCCGCGTCACCAATTGATACCAATGCCTCATCCGCCACACCTTCGGCACCGAGTACGCCTGTCGATGTCGATGCCGTCCTGACACGTCTTGCTGCCGAGAAAGGCCAGCCCCTGAACTGGCGGACCTCCATCGTCGATCTGCTGAAGCTGCTCGACATGGACAGCTCTCTCGACGCACGCAAGCATCTGGCGCAGGAGCTGCATTACTCGGAAAGCACCGAAGACAGCGCCGCCATGAATGTATGGCTGATCCGTCAGGTCATGCAGAAGCTGGCCGAAAACGGCGGCAAGGTGCCGGAAGAACTCCGCCACTAAGAGACTATTTCCGTTTGAGAGACTGGAGGCAGTGGTCTGAATGACCACTCTCCGGCACCATAACCGATGGCCTCACGCCCCGGTCATGGTGCTTTCACGCTCGCACGGCTGGGGGTGCAAACGCACCCGACGGCCTGCTTCTCTGACAAGCAAAAATCAGCAGGCGAAGCTACGCACCAGTTCCGTAAGCTGGATGGGGTCTTCGACCAGCATTGCCCGGCGATAGAGATCATCGCAAGCGTCGATGCTCAGGGAGCGTATCATGCGTTTGACGGCCGGAAGCGAGGCCGCTGACATCGAGAATGAACGCAGCCCCATACCGATCAGCAGGGCGACACTGCGCGGGTCAGCGGCCATCTCACCGCAGACACAGATCGGGCGGTGTGCCCGCAGGGCTTCATCGACGGATAAGCGCAGCAGCTTGAGCAGGCTCGGATGAAGCGCCGTGTAAAGCGCCGATCCCATTGAGGCCGAGCGATCGACAGCCAGCGTATACATGGTCAGGTCATTGGTGCCGAGCGCGAGAAAATCCGCCTGACGCACAAGAGCTCCCGCTGTCAGGGCGGCTGCAGGTGTCTCGATCATGACCCCGAGCGGGGGCAGGTCATTGGGAAGCTTCACTCCACGACGACGCAGTCTTCTGGCGCAGCGTTCATAGATCTGCCTTGTGGCGATCACCTCATTTACCGAGCTGACCATAGGCAGCAGAATGCGGCACTTCCCCTCCAGGCTGGCGCGCAGGATGGCGCAGAGCTGAGCTTCCAGAATTTCGGGGTGGCGCAGCAGCAGGCGCAGTCCTCGCACGCCAAGCGCCGGGTTTTCCTCTTCCTGCTCGTCATGAATGCCAAGCTGCCTCAACCGGGCCAGACCCTTTTCGCCGCCCCAGTCCAGCACCCTGATGGTCGTCGTCATGCCCTGCATGTCGGCAAGCAGCCCGGCATAGACGGCATATTGCCCGTCTTCGTCGGGCAAAGGCTCGCTCTCATCGAACAGGAATTCGGTACGCAGAAGGCCGATTCCCGCCGCACCATTGCGGTGCAGCAGGGGCAGTTCGTTGGCGATCTCGATATTGGCCAGAAGCTCGACATCTTCACCGCTGATCAGGCGGCTCGGCAGGCGGCGCAGGCGGCCAATGCCCTTGCGTTCCTTTGCTTCCTCGGCCATGGCCGAGCGGGCTTCTGCGAGCGTCGAGGAATCAGGGTTGATGATGACCCGCCCGCTCGATCCGTCGACAATCAGCAGACTGCCATCCTCGACGAGACTGGTCAGTTCAGGCACGGCCAGCACGGCAGGCACGTTCAACGCACGCAGCATGATGGCCGTATGATCTGTCGCGCCGCCGCCTTCCGACAGCACGGCAGCGATGCGGTTCGGATCGATGACGGCAGCATCGGCGGGGCGAATCTGCTCTGCCACCAGAACCGACCCGCCCGGAATATCGGAAAAAGCGCGAAATGACACGCCGGTCAGATTGCGGAGCAGCCTGCGGGCCACCTCTCGAAACTCGCCTTCGCGCCGCCTTGCGCCTTCGATTTCCTCTTCCGGCATGCCGGGCTGAGGCCCAGCCTGGGCGGCCAGTGTCTCGCTTTCGAGTTGAACGGCGGCCTCTGCCGTCAATCCGTCTTCGGCAATGCGTCGATAGGCGGCGCGTACCAGTCGCGAATGGTTGAGCATGCGCTCATAGACCGTGAGCATTGCATCGATTTCGATCCGGCCCTCATCGGGCAGGCTGGTCAGCTTGCCGCGCAGTTTCTTGAGCTGCTTGAGGGTCAGGGCGATGGCCTGATCGAGACGTGTGCTTTCTGCCTCGGCGGGCAGTTGCGACGGTACGGCCTCGATGACTGGCAGAGGGCGCTCATGAGCGAGGCTTGCCCGCGCAATGACGATTCCGGCGGAAATGCCTGTACCCTGCAGGATTTTCATGGGCCGGTCGTCGGGCAGGGTAATGTCGCTCGACGGGCGGCGCAGTCTCTTAATCACGTTCGCCAAAGCCGTCGGAGACGAGAATGATCAGCGCATCGATGGCCGCGCTGGCCTGTGGGCCGCTTGCCTGAATGCGGACCATCTCGCCACGACCGGCGCCAAGCATCATCAACCCCATGATCGACAGCGCCGAAACGCGCTGGTCATGACGGCTCACGTCGATGACGGCATCGAAGCTTTCAGCAAGCGTGACGAATTTCGCTGCGGCGCGGGCATGCAGGCCGAGCCGGTTGACGATGGTCACATCGCGTTCCAGCGTCGGGCCTGCGCTCATCGGGCGACCTGACGCAGGGGCGTCAATAGCGGGGAAATGGGAGGGACATAGCTCATGGTGGTATTGACCACCATTTCACAGCTTTTGCCGCCTTGCAAACAGGACTCAGGCAGCTGATAGGCGGCGGCGATATATTTGCGGCCGGCCATAGTCGCCAGCTCGGCGCATTCGGCCAGGCTGCGTGTGCAGCGTGTCTTGGCCAGCTTGACCAGCATCGGCACATTGACGCCAGCCAGAACCTCAACACGGCCTTCATGCCGCAGGGAAAGCGCGAGATTGGAGGGGGTGCTGCCGAAGATATCGGTCAGAAGCAGAACGCCATCGCCGGTATCAACGGCATTGATGGCGGCGGTGAGCTGGGCACGGGTGAGAGCGATATCATCGTCGGGCATGATGCCCATGACCGCCATCTGGACCTGCGGGCCAACCACATGGGTCACGATTTCAATGAGAGACTGGGCGAGAGAACCATGGGTGACAAGAACGATCCCGATCATCGGGGCCTTCCTTCAAGGGGGCTGTGACGCCAGAAATCTGGCGACCCCATGACATATTGGTCATCACTCGCGGTTATCAAGACGGCTCTGTCCGTGTCTGTTCATCCGACGTGACACGGTGCTGAGGGGGGCGAACCCATCGCCATGAGCTGCGTCCCTGCCGTGCCAGTTCCCGATGCATGACGGCGATTGGCCCATCTGACAAGAGTGTAATGTCGTCAGAGTTCCCTAACGCGGCAGCAATCTCTTCAACAAGTGTTACAGAGCGGTGTTGACCGCCCGAGCAGCCAATGGCGATTGTCGCGTGCTTTTTCCCCTCGGCCACGAAACGAGGTAATACAAGTTTGAGCAATCCAAGGATCTGCGAAAAGAAAAGATCGTAATCGGGGTCACGTCGTACGTATTCGCGCACGTCCTGCTCAAGCCCGGTCATGGCCTTCAGGGCGTCGTCGTAATGCGGGTTGCGCAGGAAACGCGCATCGAAAACAAGATCGGCCTCACGGGGCAGGCCCGCTGGATAGGCGAAAGAAAGAAGGGTCGTTGTCATCGAGTCGCCATCATTCTGATGGCCGAATCGCGACTCGATCAGCCGACGCAGATCGGGTGGCGGCAGATCTGATGTGTCGATCACGAGATCGGCAGCGCTTCTCAGGGGCATGAGCAGACCGATTTCCTGCTCGATGCTGGCCATGAGGCCGGGGCCGCTGCCTGTATTGGCATCGAGCGGGTGACGGCGGCGTGTCGCGGTGAAGCGACGGAGCAGCACATCGGTCTCGGCCGTAGCGTAGATCAGTTCGACATGTTGCGGCCCGGGCTGGGCGCGCAGTTTGGTCAGCGCCTCAAGCACGGCACGCGCCTCAAAACCGCGCGTGCGGGCATCGATGCCAATGGCGAGCGGGTGTTCCGTGCGCGCCACAAGCGCATCGAGCAGGTTCAGCGGTGGGTTGTCGGTCACTTCGTAACCGAGATCTTCAAGAATGCGCAGAATGGAAGATTTGCCAGCGCCGGACAGCCCGGTGACCAGCAGAACGCGTCGCGCGGGAATCACAGACCGTCTCTCCTGTCATCAAAGCCGGGATACATGGCGTGACATTAGCTTTCTTCATGCTTTTTGGGGAGAGGGTTTGCAGTCGCCATTCCCCCGTTCACGCCACAAAGCAATGTGAGATCGCCGCGAATGCAGCGCAGGGCCGTGCGTATGACCGCCACGGCATCGGCATGGAAGGCATCGAGTGTCAGGCTCCAGGCGCCCGTCAGCGGGTCGATGGTCTTCTCCGGCAGGCGCTGGATGGGGGTGTTTCGCCCCAGTTCGACCCGCAGGACGATGGCGGCTTCAGGCAGATAGGGCATCTGCACGATGCCCAGCCCGCGTACTTCAATCATCCCTGCGAGGGCGGGGGCCGGGCGGGCTATGGTCTGCTGCAGCACGATCTGATCGTCGCCTACAAGGGCGAAGCCGGACTCGACAAGGCGCAACAGAAGGCTCGACTTGCCAGAGCCGGACGCTCCGGTAAGCAGCACGCCAAGCCCTTCCCAGCTGGCGCAGGAGGCGTGAAGAGACCGGCCCATAATGGGAGCCTTCGCGCATAAGCGATGGGCAGTTTCAGGAATGTGCGATATGCTCCGGCTCATGCACGATCATTTCTCCTCTTCTTCCCGTCCTGTCCTGCAGGACAGCGTGACTGTCTATGGTGTGACAGGACTTGGCGCCGATGGACAGGTGCCTGACAGCTTGATCGAGGAATGCCAGAACGCGCTGGCCCGCATACGGGAAATTCTGGCCACCAACGGTTTGCTTCCTGAAGACATTACCCATCTGGCTTACATGATCCCCGATAGCAGCATCTTCGTCTCCTGCCAGCGGATCATCGCCGAAGCCCTCGGCCCGGCCCGGCCTGCCATGACGCTGCGCCTCAAGCCCCGTTTTGACGTACCGGGGCAGAGGCTGGAGTTCAATTTCATCGCTGCGCCGTGACCGAAGGGTCCGGGAGAGCGTGATATCTGGCGGTTGAAATCAGGTGAGATATTGGAAATTTCGTCCAAATCTATCGAATTTTTATCAATAAGTAGAAAATATATCTTTCAAAGAGAATGTCATTTTCAAATAAATGACATCGAAATCATTTATCTTTCGTCCTGCGCGGCATGACTCTGAAGGGTCTTTTCCTGAACCGCTTTGCGAGAGGCTGCCTCGATGGGCAACCTCTCGGTGGAGAAGATCAGTGACGTGCTGAATACAGCGTTGTCAGGCGATCCGGGGTGTTCGGGATGCGCTCGAGATGGGGAGAGCGCAGACCGTCATAGTAAGGGATCGAGACGGTGCGGAAATGCGTGTCGGTCTTGATCAGCAGCGTGATGGGCTTCCTGTCCGTCTTGGCGGTTTTCACGGCGTCGATCAGACCTTCTGGCGTAAAGGCGTCACCGTTGACGGCCACGATCACGTCATGAATGGCAAGGCCAGCCTTGTAGGCAGGGCTGTCCCAGGCCACCGTGCCCAGAGCGCCGTTCTTCGGGTTGATTATCAGGCCCAGTGAGAAGCGCAGGCCAAGGCGGTGGTAGTTCTTGCCGCTCTGCTCGCCGAAATCGTTTTCCTTGTCGGTATAGACCAGCTTGTAGCCAGAGGCTTCGAGGCCGTTCAGGGGCGCGCGCTTCTGAACGGTGCTGATGCGCTCATGCAGGAACTTGGCCCAGTCATAGGGCACAACCTTGTTGAGGGTCAGAACCACGTCATCGAACGTATAGGTGCTGACAATGATGCTGCCATCATTGGTGCCGAAAAACGCCTTGGCGAAATCATCGAGCGATTTCGTGTCATGCGAGAGCTTGCGGATCATCATGTCGGCGTCGAGCCAGACCAGCTGACCCTCGACATAATAATCTTCCGAACGCTGGAAATCACGCCATGAGAGCGGCGAACGCTGCGCGATGATCGGGTCATTGGTCGTGTCGGCCACCGGGCGCCAGGTGCGGCCAGACTGGGCGTCATAGGTGGCAGCCATGAGGGCGAGGGAGTCGAAACCCTGTTCCTTGCTGACGAGGCCCGAACGTGCGGCAAGAATATTGCCCCAGAACTCGGTCTGGCCCTCATAGACCCAGAGCAGCGAGCCGCGCTGCGGGGCATTGAAGGTGGCACCATACAGATCGGCCGGGCGGCGATACTTGCCGTTCCAGGAATGGGTGTATTCATGCGCCAGCAGATCGCGCTGCGGGAAGGAATGCTTCCAGTCCGTGAAATAGTCTTCGCTCACGCTGTCTTCGCTCGACTGGTGATGCTCAAGACCGATGCGGCCCAGCTCATCAGTCAGCGCCATCAGGAAGTCGTAATGCGCGTAATGCTGCGAGCCAAAGGTCAGCAGCGCCTGGGTGACCAGATTGCGATGGATCTGCAGTTCGGCATCGTCATACGCCAGATCGCCCGGCTTGTCGGCCACCATGTTGAGCGTGACCGGCACACCGCCCGGGGCATTCAGCGCGACCTTCTTGAAATAGGCACCTGCGAAGATCGGGGAGTCGACCAGCGTGTTGAAGGGCACGGTGCCAAAAGTCAGGGTGTCGCCAGTGGCGGCGCCCACGGGGCGCAGCGCTGTGGCGGCCTGCCAGCCATGCGGCAGCTTCACGCTGGCCTGCACGGGAATGTCGCGTGAGTAATAGCCAGCCGGGTAAAGCGATACCTCGTTCCACTGCACGTTCACGATATGGGGCGTCATGACGACACGGCCCTCATTGTCGCTCACGGGCGAGAGCAGCTTGAAATCGACATCGATCTGGGTCTGCGCCTTGGTGACGGGCACATGAAAGGCGAACACATCGACCGGGTCGCGCAGCCAGGTGAGAGGTTTGCCCTCAGAGCTGATGGTCAGCCCGCCAAGCTGGGTGATCGTGCCTTCAGGCGCGTGACCGCCCGGGATCCATTTCGGATAAAGCAGCACCAGCTCACCCGCTTCGCGTGCCGATTGCGGCACGGGCAGCGTCTCATGCATGGTCATGACATGATGGTCGAGATCGGTCGCATCGACGCTCAGCTTGAGCGTGCCGGGAAAAGCGACATCCTTGGCCTGAGGCAGCGGCGAGGGAAGAGGCGCGGCTTCGGGCTGGGGCTGGGCGGCCAGTGCAGGCAGAACGCGCGTGCCTAGCAGCAGGACGGTCAGAAACGTACCGGCGCGGAAAAGACGGATGGTCAAGCAGGGATACTCCGGGAAAGGGCTGCAGCTGAAACGGTTCATTACCAAAATGGAAACTGTCCCTCGTGACAACCCATATTAAGGGTTTTATCGCAACTGCCTGCCCGCTTTCCCAACCGATGCGCGCGTCACACCCGGGTTACAAGGGCAAGATCGGCGCCGATCGCGGCATGATTAATGGTGACCACCGTTTCACTCAGCAGCCATTCGGGTCGCACAGTGTCGAGGTCATAAACCGGCACCACCATGCCCTCACGCGCCGTGATGGTGAGCGCTGCCTGTTCAGCGCTTTCCGCGCCGCGCTGGATCAGCATCACATCGCATTCCGGCAGGGCGCCCGGATTGACGCGGGTGATCAGATTGGCGAGCTGGCGTGAGACCTGACGCAGCCATTCCACCGCTGGATCCGGCGCCAGAACCAGCACGGTATTGCCCGTGCCAAGGGCAAGGCCGACCGCGTGCAGCAAGGCGGGCCAGCTTTCACAGGCGCAAAGCACGACGCCTTTCGGACGCAGGCTGTAGCGATTCGTCTCACCCGTGGCGGCGGGCAGATCCAGGCTGAGGCCGCAAAGCCCATGGGCGATCACGGCGCGCACCTTGCGGGCCGAAGGCGGGTCTCGTGGTTCGAGAAAGGCCAGAAAGGCACGCGCTGCCGAAGGCACAGGGGTTTCTGTGGTGGGGGCAAGCGGGCAGGGCGCACCATGCATCAGCCGTGGCATGAAAAGCGGCCCGCCAAGCTTCGGCCCCGAGCCGGAAAGACCACGCCCTCCGAAGGGCTGCATCCCAACACTTGCCCCGATCATCGAGCGATTGACGTAGATATTCCCCGCGCGGCTGCGGGACGTGGCGCGTTCGAGCGTCTCATGCAGGCGGCTCTGCACACCGAAGGTCATCGCATAGCCGGTTGCGTTCAGCGCATCGATCACCCCGTCGAGCTCATGACGGGCATAGCGTCTGATATGCAGCACAGGGCCGAACACCTCGAGACCGATATCGGCCACGCGACCAATTTCTATGAGGGTAGGCGCCACAAAATGACCGTTCAGCGTTTCGGCCTGCAGATCGGGTTGCCAGACGCGATAGCCCGCCCGTCTCATGCGGTCGATATGCGCTTCGATGCGTATGCGGGCACCCGCCGAGATAACGGGCCCCATATCGCAACGCAGCTGATCGGGCGCGCCGACATGACGTGCGCTGATGGCTGCCTTGAGCGCCTCTATCAGCGCATCGGCGCCTTCTTCCTGCACCAGAAGCACACGCAGCGAGGCGCTGCGTTGGCCTGCGCTGTCGAAAGCCGATGCCAGAATATCGGGAATGACCCGCTGGGGCGACAGCGTGCTGTCGACCAGCATGGCATTCTGCCCGCTCGTATCGGCCAGAAGCGGCACGGGCTGGCCGGTGCGCCCTGTGCGGCCAAGCAATTCACGGCTGATCGTCTTGGCCACGGCAGTCGAGCCGGTGAAGAGCACACCGTCTATGCGTGAATCCGCAACGAGAGAGGCGCCCACATTCCCCTCGCCCGGCAGAAGCTGGAGCGCGCGAGGGGGCAGGCCCGTCTGAAGAAACAGGGTGACGACATGTGCGGCGATCAACGGTGTTTCTTCCGCCGGTTTGGCAATCACCACATTGCCCGCGGCAAGGGCGGCGGCAATCTGCCCGGTGAAGCTCGCAAGAGGGAAGTTCCAGGGGCTGATGCACAGGATCGTGCCAAGCGGGGCGCCGACCAGGCCTCTTTCGGAAAGGCTGCGAAGCTGGGCGGCGTAGTAGCGCAGATAGTCCACCGCCTCGCGCAGTTCGTCAGAGGCATTGGCAATGGTCTTGCCTGCCTCTCTGACGAGCAGGTTCAGCAGGGCTGTCTGGTCCTGTTCCAGCGCGTCGGCCATCCGGTCGAGATGGGCAGCGCGATCGTCGGGTTCGGTGCGGCGCCAGATCTGATCGGTCTCGGCAGCGTTGAGCGCCGCATCGATATCGCGTGGTCGTGCATAAAGCGCGATACCGACGCGATCGGCGTGAGCTGCCGGGTTGATGATCGCATGGGGCCGCCCCTCGGCCCGCGGCATGGTCGGTCCCATGGGCACGGCCTGACGAGGGTATGTCGTCCCGGGCAGACACTCAGCAAGCTGGGCAAGGGTGGCATCATTCGTGAGATCGGGGGCGATGGCACTCTGCCGTTCGGGCATGGTCAGGTCGCAGGGCAGGGGAATATCCGTGTTCGGCATGCCGCGCGGCACAATGATACGTGCCTGAGCGACGGGGTCTGCAATCAGGGCATCGAGCGTGATGAGCCTGTCATAGGCCTGATTGAGAAACGAGGAGGCAGAGCCTGCCTCGATCAAGCGACGCACAAGAAAGGAGGCAAGGTGGCTGTCCGGGCCGATGGGGGTCAGGATCCGACAGGCAATACCGGCCTGACGGGGTTGCACCAGCGGGGCCAGAAGCGTTTCGCCCATGCCGTGTCGGCAGCCGAATTCGTAGAGACCCGGCGCCCATGGCCCGGCGATTGCCTGAATGGTCGCGATGCTGCGCGCATTATGGGTGGCAAATTGCGGATAAAGCGCTTCAGGCGCCTCGAGCGCCCGTTTGGCGCAGGCAATATAGCTGATATCGCTATGACATTTGCGGGTAAAGACCGGATAGTCACGCGTCACCTGCGCCTGATTCTGGCGGATCTCGTGGTCCCAATAGGCACCCTTCACCAGTCTCAGCCCCACGCGCCGACCGGTTTCGATGCCTGATGTGATGAGATGCTCGATGAGGGGGAGTGCCCGCTTGTCATAGGCCTGCACGGTAAAAGAGAGCCCGTCCCAACCCGACAATTCGGGCAGGCGGCAGAGCCGGTCGAACAGGTCGAGACTGAGATCGAGCGTCTCGCTGGTTTCGGCATCGACAATCAGGAAAATATTGGCGGCCTTGGCCCTCGACGCGAGGAGGGTCAGAAAAGGCAGCAATTCTTCCATGACCTGCGCGGTCTGGGACCGTTCGAAGCGCGGGTGCAGCGAGGACAGTCTGAAAGAAAGTGACGGGCGTTCGTATAGGGTTTGCCCGCGTCCATGGCGGCCCAGCGTCTCGACCATGGTCAGCGCTTCCTGGCGTGCCTGATCGGCGTCTTCTGGCGTCCGCGCTGTTTCACGCAAGGGCGCATAGGCGTGAGAAAAGCCTTCCTGCTCGGCCTTGCGGCTGCGCCTGAGTCCCTGGGCCAGCGTGTCAGCCAGTACGAACTGGGTGCCCATCATCGTGATGGCACGCTCGACCCCGTGCCGGATGAAAGGCGCGCCGCTTTTCAGGGCGAGGCTGCGCAAGCCGCCCGTCAGCGCGTGGAGGCGTGACGAAGTGGACATCGCCCAGCTCGCCGCATTGAGGAAAAAAGGATGGTCCTGTCCGCCCTGCTGCAGCCAGGCGCCCTGTCCGATCTGGTCCCGTATCAGCGCATCACGCGTGGCCGCATCGGGAATGCGCAGAAGACTGCCGGCGAGCGTCAGCAGGGCTGTGCCTTCGGGGGAGGTGAGGGGAAAGGCCTGCACCATGGTCTCGACACCTTTGGTGCTGGCTCTTTCGCGCAGGCGAGTGGCCAGAAAGCGCGCCTGCTGGTCGATCTGCTCCAGATAGGGTTCACCCAGTGTCGCCGCGACCAGAAGGGCTGCGAGGGCCTCGGCCTCTGGCAGGCGTGAGGCTCGCAGAATGGCCTCGCGCGAAGGGGATGGCGGCGCCACAGACGGCAGGAAACTGGAAAACGGTGTCATGCTGTCTCAGTCACGCAGGAAACCCAAAAAGACAGACTAGGCGAGGCCCCGTGTCACGAAAACCCTCCGGACGGGGTTCGGGTCGTTACGGATGAGTCATGCTGCATGGCGCGACGGGCAATAGAGAGTAGTGGGCGCATAAAAAAGGGGCCTTGCAGCCCCTTCTTTTATTCCGAAGCGCCGGAGCGGAGCACTCAGGGATGCTGGCGCGTGAAGAAGCGCACATTGCGTTCCTCGATCCTGAGATCGCGCAGGGCTGCGGCGAATTTCTCGAAATGGGGCGTCTTGAGATGGGCGTCGAAAGCCGGGCGCCCCGTATAGACTTCATGCAGGACAATGATGTCCGAAGCATCCTGCTGGGTCAGCACATCGAAGGTCAGGCATCCTTCTTCGTCGGCCAGCGAGCGGTCGCTGTCATAACGGCAGATTTCCAGGAAGGCGTCGAAGCTCTCGGCGGGGGCAGCAAACTCTGCGATGACCGTGAAATGCTGTGACATGACTTGAAATCCCTTTCGTTTACAGAATTGACTTTTCAGCCCTAATTCTGCGAAGAGTAAACACCGATTCACGGGAGAGACCGGACACTTTTTCCGGCGCCGAAGGAGCAACCGCCCCGGAAACTCTCAGGCAAAAGGACCGCGATCGGCTGGAACTTCTGGAGAGAGGCACCTTGATGAGGTGTCCGCCGACGGGATAGCGATCTCAGGCAAAGGCGACAGAAGGGGCGACGATTTTTCTCGTTTCCTGCCTCCGGGGGATTCTGCCCTATGTCCGACGCGCTTCTTCTCACGCCGCTGAATGCCCTCCATCTCGAACTGGGCGCCCGTATGGTGCCGTTCGCGGGCTATTCCATGCCCCTGCAATATCCGGCCGGATTGATGGCCGAGCATCTGCACACGCGAGGCAAGGTCGGTCTTTTCGATGTGTCCCATATGGGCCAGCTTCGCGTCACGCCTCGTACAGGCACGCTTGAAGACGCCGCCCTGGCGCTCGAATCCCTCATTCCTGTCGACCTGGCCGGGCTCTGTGCCAACCGCCAGCGTTACGGGTTTCTGACCAATGAAAAAGGCGGCATTCGCGACGATCTGATGGTCGCCAATATGGGCGACTGGCTGTTCGTGGTCGTCAATGCCTCCTGCAAGGAGGCCGACACCGCGCTGATGCAGGCAGCCCTTGGTGACCGTATTGTGATCGAGCCTCTGGCCGATCGTGCGCTTCTTGCCCTGCAGGGGCCCGAAGCCGTGCATGTTCTGGCTGATCTCTGCCCGCAGGCCGAAGCGATGCGCTTCATGGATGCGATCGAGGCGGATGTGGATGGCGTGCGCTGCACGGTCACGCGCTCGGGCTACACGGGCGAAGACGGTTTCGAGATCGGCATTCCCGCCGAGCATGCCGAGCAGATTGCCCGCGCCCTTCTGGCTGATGAGCGTGTGCTGCCGATCGGGCTCGGTGCCCGTGACAGCCTGCGTCTCGAATCGGGCCTGTGCCTCTATGGCAATGACCTCGACGAGACCACGACCCCGGTTGAGGCCGCGCTTACCTGGGCCATGCAGAAAAGCCGCCGTGAGGGCGGCGCCCGTGCCGGTGGCTATCCGGGTGCCGAAATCATCATGACGCAGGCCCGCGATGGCGTCTCGCGTCTGCGCGTCGGTCTGGCGGCTGAAGGCCGTGCGCCGGTTCGCGGCGGCACCGAGCTTTTTGCCGATGCCGAAGGCACGCAGAAGGTTGGCGTGGTCACGTCAGGCGCCTTTGGTCCGAGCGTGAACGCTCCCGTGGCCATGGGCTATGTCGCCACCGGCCATTCTGCGATCGGCACGGTTCTTTACGGTGCGCTGCGCGGCAAGTTTGTGCCGGTCCAGGTCCGCGCCCTGCCTTTCGTTCCCCCCGGTTTCAAACGCTGAAAACCGTCTCACAGAGAAAGATGTCATCATGAGCTCCACCTATTACACCCCGTCCCATGAATGGATCCGTCTCGAAGGCGAGATCGCGACCGTCGGTATCACCGGCCATGCGGCTGAAGAGCTGGGTGAACTGGTTTTCGTCGAAGCCAAGGACGAAG
Organism: Asaia spathodeae NBRC 105894; assembly: GCF_025994195.1. NCBI lineage: Bacteria > Pseudomonadati > Pseudomonadota > Alphaproteobacteria > Acetobacterales > Acetobacteraceae > Asaia > Asaia spathodeae. The sequence goes on from NZ_BAPY01000010.1 coordinate 39,514, forward strand.
GCACCGAAGTCGCTCAGGGCGACGCTGCTGCCGTGGTCGAATCCGTGAAGGCGGCTTCTGATATCTACGCACCGGTAAGCGGCGTTCTGGCCGGGTTCAATGCCCGGCTGAGCGACGAGCCGACGCTGGTCGGTGCCGATCCGGAAGGTGAAGGCTGGATCTTCAAGCTGCGCGTGACCGATTCCGCCCAGCTTGAGGCTCTGCTCGATGCCGATGCCTACAAGGCCTCTCTCTGATCTGACCGGTAAAGGCGGCGCATCGTGCCGCCTTTGCTTTTTTGACCTGTGACTGACCCCGTTCCCGACGAGGATTTGCCGAGACGTGACCCGTAACGCCCCCCTCTGGCCAAACCAGGCTGCCGATCAATTTGTTTCCCGCCATAACGGGCCACGCCCCGGCGAGGTTGTCGCCATGCTTGAGACGCTTGGCGTTTCCAGCATCGATGCGCTGATCGAGCAGACGGTTCCTGCCGCCATTCTCGACCGCAAGGCCTCAGGCATCGGTCCGGCCCTGACGGAGAGCGAAGCCCTGGCGCGTCTGAAGCAGATCGCCAGCCGCAACGTCGTCATGCAGTCCATGATCGGGCAGGGCTATTACGGCACGGTTCTGCCGCCGGTAATCCAGCGCAATATCCTCGAAAATCCGGCATGGTACACGGCCTATACGCCCTATCAGCCCGAAATCAGCCAGGGTCGTCTTGAGGCGCTGCTGAACTTCCAGACGCTGGTCTGCGATCTGACCGGCCTCGATATCGCCAATGCGTCGCTGCTCGACGAAGCCACGGCCTGCGCCGAGGCGATGGCGCTTGCCCAGCGCAACGCCAAGACCAAGAGCACTGTGTTCTTTGTCGATGCCGACACCCATCCGCAGACGCTTGCCGTGCTGCGCACCCGCGCCGAGCCCCTTGGCTGGACCATCGTTGTCGGCAATCCCGAGACCGATCTCGATGCGTCCGCCGTGTTCGGCGCGCTGCTCTCCTATCCTGGTAGCTCCGGCGCCGTGCGCGATTTCCGCAATGTGATCGAGGCCCTCCACGAGAAGGGCGCGGTTGCAGCCCTGACCTGTGATCCGCTGGCGCTCGTCATGCTTGAGGCGCCCGGCAAGCTGGGTGCCGATATTGCCATCGGGTCGATGCAGCGCTTCGGTGTGCCGATGGGCTTTGGTGGCCCCCATGCCGGGTTCATGGCGGTTCGTGATGCCTACAAGCGCACCATGCCGGGCCGCCTTGTGGGCGTGTCGCGTGACAGCCGCGGCGCTCCGGCCTATCGTCTGGCGCTTCAGACGCGCGAGCAGCATATCCGTCGCGAAAAGGCGACGTCGAACATCTGCACGGCGCAGGTTTTGCTGGCTGTCATCGCCTCGATGTATGCCGTCTATCACGGCCCCGAGGGGCTGCGTGCGATTGCGCATCGTGTGAACCGTCTGGCCTCCATCCTGGCCGAGGGTCTGCGCGAACTGGCGGTCAAGGTCGAAACAAGCGTCTTTTTCGATACGATCACGATCGAAGCCGGTGACTCTGCCGCACTGGTGCTCGAGCGCGCCCGCAAGGCCGGGATCAACCTGCGTGATGCGGGTGGTGGCCGTCTGGGTATCGCCTGTGACGAGACCACCCAGCCCGATCACATCAAGGCGCTCTGGCGTTGCTTCTGCCCGGATGATGCCCGTCTCGCTGCGCTTGAAGCGAAGCTCGACGGCGCAACGACACTCCCGGCATCCCTGCAGCGCAGCGGGGCTTTCCTGACAGCTTCCGTGTTCCATGCCCACCGCTCCGAAACCGACCTGCTGCGTTACATGCGTCGCCTGTCGGATATGGATCTGGCGCTGGATCGCACCATGATTCCGCTCGGCTCCTGCACCATGAAGCTGAACGCGACCGCCGAGATGATTCCCATCACCTGGCCGGAATTCGGGGCGCTGCATCCTTTCGCCCCTGCCGACCAGACGGAAGGCTATCATGAGCTGTTCGGCATTCTCGAACACGCGCTTTGTGCTGTCAGCGGTTATGACGCCATTTCGCTTCAGCCCAATTCGGGCGCGCAGGGCGAATATGCAGGGCTTCTGGCCATTCGCGCCTATCATCAGGCCAATGGCCAGAGCGAGCGCGATGTCTGCCTGATCCCGGCTTCGGCCCATGGCACCAACCCGGCTTCGGCCCAGATGGTCGGCATGCGCGTGGTGGTGACGGCCTGCGATGCTGCAGGCAATGTCGATCTGGAGGATCTGCGCAAGAAGATCGCCCAGCATGAGGGGCGCATCGCCGCGCTGATGCTGACCTATCCTTCGACGCATGGTGTGTTCGAGGAAGCCGTGATGGAGATTTGCGATCTCGTTCACGAAGCGGGTGGTCAGGTCTATCTCGACGGGGCGAACATGAATGCGCAGGTCGGGCTTGCCCGTCCGGGTCTCTATGGCGCCGATGTCTCGCATTTCAACCTGCACAAGACCTTCTGCATTCCGCACGGTGGCGGTGGCCCCGGCATGGGACCGATCGGCGTCAAGGCGCATCTCGCGCCGCATCTGCCGGGTCGTCCCGAAATGGGCGACGCGCGCGCCGTGTCAGCCGCGCCTTTCGGCTCGGCGTCGATCCTGCCGATCTCGGTCGCCTATGTGCTGATGATGGGCGATGATGGGCTGCGTGAAGCCACCGAAATGGCCATTCTCAACGCCAATTACATCGCGGCCCGTCTCGAGGGGCATTATCCCGTGCTCTATCGCGGCAGCAATGGACGCACGGCGCATGAATGCATCATCGACCTGCGCCCGCTCAAGGATGCTGTCGGCGTGACCGTGGATGATATCGCCAAGCGCCTGATCGATCATGGCTTCCATGCCCCGACGGTCAGCTTCCCGGTTGCTGGCACGTTCATGATCGAGCCGACGGAATCCGAAGGCAAGGCTGAACTGGATCGCTTCTGCGATGCGATGATCGCCATCCGTCAGGAAATTGCGGCCATCGAAGCTGGCAATATTGCCATGGAAGCCAGCCCGCTGCGTCATGCACCGCATAGCACCGCCGATCTCGTTGGCGAGTGGGACCGCGCCTATGACCGCATGCAGGGTTGTTTCCCCAACGGTCTCGACCGCGTGAAATATTTCGCGCCGGTCAATCGCATCGATAACGCCTGGGGTGACCGCAATCTGGTCTGCTCCTGCCCTGATATCTCCACCTACGCTGAAGCGGCGGAGTAAGAGGGCCTGTTCCCCGCCTCCTGGTGAGGTGGGGGACCTTCTTTTTCTGAAGAAAAAGAAGCAAAAAGACTTTTATCTCAAGAAAACTGGTGTGCTGTTTGTCTGGTCGGTGACCTACAGGCGAAGGTTTTCTGGCTCTCTTTTCATAAAAAAGAGCTCTTATTTTTCATCCTGACGTACATGCACCCAGACGCCCTTGGTCAATTCGGCCAGTTTCAGAGGCGTCATGCGGACCGAGGCCGTGATTGAACCGGCAGCCGGGATGATTTCTTCGAACTGCAGCAGTGATTCATCGCAATAGACAGGAAGCGGTGCGGGCAGACCAAAAGGGCATACGCCGCCAACGGGGTGGCTGGTCACTTCGAGCACGGCTTCAGGCCCCAGAAAGCGGGGTTTGCCCCCCAACGCCTCGCGGGCACGCCGATTATCGAGCCGTGCCGTCCCTGCCATCACGACCAGGACGATCCGGCCCCCAGTATCGACGCAGAGCGTCTTGGCGATCTGGTCCGGGGCAACCTTGTGCACCTCGGCTGCCTCAAGAACCGTCGCCGTGCTCAACCCGTCATCGATTATCGCGAGTTCCGGGGCGAGGCGGGCGAGTTCGTCGCGAACGGAGTCAAGGCTCATGGCAGGCTCAGCGTCTGATCAGAATGTAATTGATCGTCAGATCAATATCGAAATGGTCGCCCTTCATGTCGGGCGGCACGGGCGGCAGGCGCGCGCCCTGGAACATGCCAGTCGTCGCTGCATCAAGTGAATACGACCCTGACTGGCCAGTCAGCCGTACCGATTTGACACGGCCCGTTCGGTCTAGAACGACATGCACGGAAGACGGGCCGTCTTCGCCGTTCTTGATGGCATCTTCTGGATAATAGAGATGGGCCCGAATCCAGCGGTCGATCTCGCTGCCGTAATCGTCACTGACACCCTTGATCGTATTGCGCGTCATGAAAGGCGCGTTGATCTGGCCATTGGTCGAAAGCGGCCCGAGTGACATGTCGATGGGAGCGCCCGACCCGCCGCGGCGGCCGCGCTGACGACGTGGGGCAGAGGGCGCCTCACCGAAATCGAGCGTGGTCATGTTCGCAAAAGGATTATCCGACTGCTTCGGCGTGGGGCGACGGCTCGACCGGTGACTATGGGCGTGCGTCTGGCTCTGCTTGCCGGATTTCGGAATGCCAGGGCTGACTGGGCGTTCGGTCTGCGTTTTCGTCAGCTCGGTCGAGGGGCCGTCAGGGACGGGGGGCGCTGAAGGCGCGGTCGGTGTGGGCACAGCCGGGGTCGGTGTCGATTCCTGTTCGTCGGGCTGCTGCTCCTGCTGCGTGTCCTGGCTGCTTGCCGAAGGGGCATCGTGGCTGGTGGAGGGTTTCTCCTCGCCGCCCGGTTTGTCTTCATGAGGGCCCGCCATGCCGCTTTTGGTGGGCGGCGCAAACATCATTTCGACCTGTGGCTGTTCCATGCCGTTGGGCTCGCCATGAGCATGGCGTGCGCTCTCGTAGATCAGCAGTCCGATCAGCAGCGCATGGGCGATTGCCGAGGCGATCAACACGGTTGTCACGCCCGAATCCTCGAGCACCTGCGGACGGATCAGCGAGGCGCCAGCTGGCTTGACCGGCGGTTCCGAGGCTGTTTTCGGTTCGTAATGGCTGAGCTTGGCCCTCGTTCCTGCCATGGGGGGCAGGGCGCGCGTCTTCAGTGCCGCCGGTGCAAAAAGCAACGGCTCGTTTCGTGTCCGTTTCTTGCCAGGACGCGAGGCAGAGGCCACACCTGACGAGGGCGGAGCCGGATCAACGGGCTGTGTGCGTGTCAGAAGAACACCTGTAGAGAATCAGAACACACGCCTCCACGTGATCGGGCAGGTGACGAACTCTGCATGACGACACGATCTGGCACTTGCCTCTATCATGACATTGGACCCCTGCTCTTGCCAAGCGGGCGAGACGGTCGCGCTGTAATGGAAGAAGAGAATCATATGCCCGAAGACCCGGACCTCTATACCTGTCTTGGGCAGGACCCAGCCCTTGCGGCGGCGATCGATCGTATCGGGCCCTGTCGCCTCAGGGGATCTGACGGCAAGACACCCTATCAGGCGCTGTTTCGCGCCATTATCGGTCAGCAACTGCATGGCAGGGCGGCAGAAGCGATTCTGGGGCGCGTCTGTGCGCTGACAGATGGCGCCATGCCCGAGCCGGAAGCCCTTCTGGCGCAAAGTGATGAGGTCTTGAGAGCCTGCGGCCTGTCAGCCTCGAAACTGCTTGCGTTGCGCGGTCTGGCCGAGGCCAGGCTGACAGGGGTGGTGCCCGATCTGCAGGAAGCCGCCTTGCTGAGCGATGAGGCATTGATTGCGCGTCTCATCACCCTGCGTGGCATAGGGCGCTGGACGGTGGAGATGTTGCTCATCTTTACATTAAATCGGCGTGATGTGCTGCCGGTAGATGATTTTGGCGTGCGTGCGGGCTGGCAGAAGCTCCATGGACTCGCAGAGCCGCCCAAACCTGCGGCCCTGCGCCGGGAGGGGGAGCGTTTCAGCCCCCATCGCTCGGCGCTGGCGTGGTATCTCTGGCGCGCCTCCGAAGAGGGCAAGACGATCAAGAACCCGCTGACGGGCGATTGAGGGTGTCCCTCACCGCCCACAGACCCTGATCAGTTCTGCGAAAGGGCCGGGATGATGGAAAGCAGGAAATGCATGCCGGGCGTGATGGCAGAGAGCGGCACGCGCTCATTCAGCCCATGGCTGAAATTATCAGAGGCTTTCATGAAGATCGGGCTTGCGCCGTAGGAGGGCACCCCTTTCTCCCTGAACCACATGCTGTCGCTTGCGCCTGAGCTCATGCTGGCAAAGACGGGGACATCGGGAAAAGCCTGCTGGGCTGCGGTAACGACAGCGGTGGGAAGCCGGCCGTTCATGGGCGAAGGCTGGGTTTCCACCGAGCCTTCACTCCGATCTTCAATATGCACCGCCGGGTTATCGATGATGGCAGCCAGTTCGTGGATGATGTCCATACGGGAGTGGCCGGGGAAGATGCGGCAATTGATGTTGGCTTCGGCACGCTGTGGCAGCGCATTGAGGGCGTGGCCACCTTCAATTCTGGTCGGCACGCAGGTCGTGCCGATGGCGCCCACGAGGGAGGGTTCGGCACGCAGCGTTGCTACGGCCTGTGCATTATCCGGGCTGGCGGCAAAGACGCGCATGGCCGAGGCCAGATGGGGGGTGGTGAAACGTGCGGCGTTGAGGAAATAGCTGCGCGTCAGCGCATTCAGCTCGGGCCGGAACGGATGGGCCTGAATTTTCACGAGCGCCTGAGCCAGGGTCGTTATGGCATTATGCGACCGTGGCTCAGAGGAGTGACCACCCGGATCGGTGACGGTCAGTGCGATATCGGCATAGGTCTTTTCAGCCCCTGACCAGCTGTAGAAAAGCGGTTGGCCGCTTTCTTCATCAAGGGTGCCACCACCGACATCAAGATTGAGAACTTCCTGCGCATTGGAAAGCTGGCTGGCCAGGATCTGGCCCGTCTTCATCGTGGTTTCTTCATCACCCGAAAGCGCGAGAATGATGTCACGCTTTGGCTTATAGCCCTGGTGATACAGATGAAGCAGCGCTGTGATAGCCAGAGCGTTGCTCATTTTCATGTCAGAGGCGCCGCGACCGTAGAGATAGCCATTTTCCACGACAGGCGTGAAAGGGTCGCGTGCCCAGTCGGAAGCACGAGCGGCCACCACATCCATATGGCCGGAAATGACCAGAGGCTTGAGCGCGCTGTCCTGCCCGGCCCAGCGCAGCACCATATAGGCCGTGTCGTTCAGTCTGGTGATGGTGATGGCATCAGCGGGAAAGCCGCCATCGACCAGTGTCTTGCGATAGAGTTCCGCCACATTGATGGTCTGGTTATCCGCCCCGGCGACCGAATGAAAGGCAATGGAATCCTTGGCCAGGGTAAGCGCCTGAAGCCCGTCCCGCGTCAGGGCGGGAAGCGGGTCGGCCTGCGCGGAACCGATGGAAAGCAGCAGTAACAGCGCGGCGCGTTTGAGCATGAGGCGATACCTTAAAGAGAGGGCTTACCGATCAGATGGTCTCGATGAACCCGAGCATCTTTTCAGAAAAGAGCTTTGGATTGTCGGCATGGAGCCAATGGCCCGCATCGGGAATGGTCTCAAGCCGGTAATTGGGGAAAAGCCTGCGCATGACCGGTTCGTGATCCTTGCCGATATAGGGAGAGTGCTCCCCTCTCAGAAAGAGCGTCGGCCCTTCATAGACGTACCCCTCGGGGACATAGGGCCAGTTTTCGATGTTGGTCATCGAATTGGTGATGTCCTGCAACCCGATCTGCCAGCCCGGTTCGGTGCCGAGCCTGACATTCTGCAGCATCAGATCGCGGACGCTGCGATTGGGAATATCCTTCGCCAGAAGCTGGTCTGCCTGCTGCCGGTCGAGCTGATCGGGAAAATGGATATGCAGCATGGCTTCTGCCAGGGCTGCCTGACCGAAACCGGTGCGGGCAGGGGCCATGTCGCCTATCAGGATGCCGGCAACGAGTTCGGGATATTGCAGTGCCATGATCATGGCGACCTTGCCGCCCATCGAGTGCCCGACCAGAATGGCGGGGAGCGCCTCATGGGCACGAAGGGTCTCGACCACATCGTCGACCATGGCGGGAAAATCCATGGGGCCGTGCGGGCTTTCGCCATGGTTGCGAAGGTCGAGCGCCAGGGTCCGATGCGTGCGTGACACCTGACGCTGGAGAAAGCCCATATTGCGCGCTCGTCCGAACAGGCCATGCAGAAAAACGACTGGCGGGTGTCCCCCCGGTTGGGCCGGGAGGCGTTCGATGACGTTCAGCAGCACAGTAGAGGCTCCTTTCGGGGAGGCAGAATGAGCGAAGTCTGGGGTTTTCTGTTGCCTGCGGCAAGTCCGGGCGACAATAAGGGCATCGCTCTCCGCTTGTCTTCAAAGCCGTGTGAGGATCTTTCTTGGCCTCAGGGTTTCGCAGAATTGTCGACTGGTTCCAGCACGTGATGCACGTGCCGTACTATGTGCGTGCGCTCGTTCGATCCAATGAAATCTGGTTGACCGTCCTTGCTGCGGGCGTTGGTATCCTGGCCGGGCTGAGCGTCTGGGTCATGACACGCAGCACGCTTTATGCCCATCGCGTGCTCTACGCCCTTCACAATGACGGGCGCCTTTCCGGGCTGACCAGCCTGAGCCCATGGCGCACCGTGCTCATGCCCAGTCTTGGCGGGCTCGTGCTTGGGGTTTTCGGGGTGATGCTCGCCCGTCGATTCAGCCACCGCCCGGTTGACCCGATCGAGGCCAATGCCCTGCGTGGCGGACGCATGTCGGTGCGAGACAGCGCTATCGTCGCCTTCCAGACCTTTCTTTCGAACGGAAGCGGCGCGTCTCTTGGGCTAGAGGCCGGATTTACCCAGATTGCCGCAGCGCTGGGAAGCCGATGCGGGCGTCTCTTCCGGGTGCGTCGGGCGGATCTGCGCATTCTTGTCGGCTGTGGTGCGGGTGGTGCGATCGGCGCGGCCTTCAACGCGCCGATCGCCGGGGCCTTCTATGCTTTCGAGCTGGTGATCGGCACCTATTCGCTCGTCAATCTCGCGCCCGTCGCCGTTGCGACCATTGCTGCTGTCGGTACGGCCCACTTCCTGGGGGGTGTCAGTACCACGCTGACGCTTCTGCCTCATGCGCCGCTTACCCTGCATGAAACAATGCCTGTGCTGGTGCTTGGGGTGTTCTGCGGGCTGGTGGGCATCGCGACGATGCGCGGCGTGACCCTGGCGGAAACCCTGTTTCGACTGGTTCCGCTGCCGGTCTGGCTGCGCCCTGCGCTGGGTGGCGTCGTGGTGGGGGTGCTGGCGCTTTATTCTCCATCCATCCTGTCGGCGGGTCACGCGGCAGTCATCAAGGTACTGGAAGAAGGGCTGCAGCCACTTCCTCTGGTGTTGCTGCTGGTTCTGAAAGTGACAGCCTCTTCCATCTCGATCGGCAGCGGGTTTCGTGGCGGGCTGTTCTTTGCCTCGCTTTATCTTGGCGTGCTGGCAGGGTCGCTTTATGGCTTCGGCATCGCGGCTCTGGGTGTTGGTGGTTTGTCCGTTGCGAGCTGTGCCGTTCTGGGCATGAGTGCCACGGCGGTTGCGATTATCGGTGTGCCGATGACCATGACCTGTCTCATTCTCGAGATGACAGCCGATCTGACACTTGCCAGTGGCGTGCTGCTGGCAAGTGTGCTGTCTATGCTCACCGTGCGCCGACTGTTTGGCTATTCCTTTGCCACCTGGCGTTTTCATCAGCGTGGCGAATCGATTCGATCAGCTATCGATGTGAGCTGGCTCAGGGCGCTCACGGTCGGACGCCTGATGCAGCGCGAATTCCCGTGCAGGCCGGCCGACATGACTGTGGGTGAGGCACGGCAGTGCTGCCCGCTCGGCATGGGGCCTCTTGTCGTGCTTACAGACGGGGTGCGGCGCTATCGCGGGATCGTGTTGGTGTCCGAGATCCATTCCCCGGATCATCCGCCAGAACGACCGCTGGAAGCGCTGGCCCTGCATCGGGAGATCATGCTTCTTCCTGGTATGGCGTGTGAGGAGGCTGTGCATTTCTTCGAGCGTGCTGAAGCCGACGCTCTCGTTGTGGTTGAAAATGACTCCACGTGTCGGATCGTGGGGCTCCTGAGCGAGAAATACGTGCTGCGTCGTTACGCTGAGGCACTGGATCGCACGAGGCGCGAGCTGGCCGGTGAGGCGCGCAGGGTCTGAGCGGCCTGAATGACACCAAGAATTCATTGTCCTGCAGTTACGAGGCGTTGACAGGACACGTCTTGATGGGTAGCAACCGCGCACCAAGGACTCCCCGCTCCGGGGAGAAAGGCGAGGTATGGAATCGTGGGCGCACAGGACGACCTGAACGTTTCCTCGCAAGCGGGAGAAAGCGCTGACACCTTCGACAGAAGGCTGGCTGATGCTGAGGCCCGGATGCGCGGCAAGAGCGGTAAGGCGGACACGAGCACCACAGAGCAAGAAGGCAGTGCCGACTATTCGGCATTCGGCCTTGCGATGAGGATCGGAACCGAAATGGTTGCGGCGCTTATCGTTGGCGTTGTTCTGGGCTACGGGCTTGATCGCCTGTGCGGAACAAAACCCCTGTTTCTTATCCTTTTCTCGCTCGTCGGCGGTGCAGCAGGGATGCTGAATGTCTGGCGTGCGGTGAAAAACGCCAACGTCTGACAGCGTGGCGCAGTTTTCTGCGTCTTGTTTATTGGTTTCATGGAGCTTCCGGGTTGTCGGAAGCTCTGAATGAGAAGCGGGAGAGGCAGCTTGGCCGCCGGATCAACGATTGACGCGCTCGGCCAGTTCGAGCTTCATCCTGTTCTCGGACAGATTGGCGAAGCCCTGCGCTTCAGCCAGTCGCCGCTCTTCATGCTGATAGCCATCGTGGCCGTTCTGGCGTTCCTGTATCTCGGCATGCGTCCTGCTGCCGTGGTGCCGGGTCGTTTGCAGGCTGCTGCCGAGCTGGGCTATGATTTCATTCATAACATGGCCACCGAGACGATCGGCAAGGAAGGAACGGCATTCTTTCCCTTCGTTTTTGCGATCTTCTTCTTCATTCTCGCCGGTAACTATCTCGGCCTGATCCCTTACTGCTTCACCTTCACGAGCCATATTGCCGTTACGGCATCTCTGGCCATTCTCGTTTTTCTGGTGTCGATCCTGGCGTCGTTCAAATACCAGGGCGTCAAATTCTTCACGCATTTCATGCCTGAAGGTGCGCCGGTCTTTCTCGCGCCGCTTCTGATCCCGATCGAGATCCTTTCCTTTCTTTCGCGACCTGTCAGCCTGTCGATCCGACTTTTCGCCAACATGATGGCTGGTCACGTTCTGCTCGAAGTTTTTGCCGGTTTCACCCTGATGCTGGCAGGTCTTGGGGCATTCGGTTCAGTGCTGGCTGTGGCGCCCGTCGTCATCAATGTCGCGCTGACGGCTCTGGAATTGCTGGTGGGCGTTCTGCAGGCTTATGTGTTCGCCATCCTCACCTGCATTTATCTGCGTGAGGCCGTGGCGCACTGAGTGCACGCCGCCTTTCACGTTTAACTGTTGTTCTGTCGTAACCAAGGAAACTGACTCATGGACGTTACTGCTGCTCGCGAAATCGGTGCCGGTATTGCTGTTATCGCTCTTGCCGGTGTCGGCATCGGCCTCGGCAACATCTTCTCGACGCTGGTGAGCTCCATCGCTCGCAACCCGGCTGCTCGCCCGCACGTGTTCGGCCTCGGCATGCTCGGCTTCGCGCTGACGGAAGCCGTCGCGCTGTTCGCTCTTCTGATCGCCTTCCTGATCCTGTTCGTCTGATTAGAGAGGCAGGGTAAAGTCATGCGCCTTCCGTCTCGTAATCTCGCTGCCCCGCTGGCCATTGCGCTTGCGCTCGGCGCTGTGCCGGGACGGGCCTGGGCAGCTGGCATGCCGCAGCTCGACTTCGCCAATCCCCTGCTTATCGGGCAGGTGGTCTGGGGCGCGGTCATCTTTGCGGTCTTCTACATTGTTCTGAGCCGCTCGGCCCTGCCGCGTATCGAAGGGGTTCTGACCCATCGACGCAACCGGATCGAGGGCGATCTTGATATTGCCCGCCGTGCCCGTGACGACGCCGATCGCGCCGTTGACGAACTGCGTCGTGCCCGTCACGACGCCGCGGCACAGGCTCAGGCCAATATTGACCGGGTCGTTCACGAAGCCCGTATGGCCGCTGAAGCTCAGACCCACGAAATGAATCATCGGCTCATGACCGATATCGCCGAAGCGGAGAAGCGTATTGCTTCTGCCCGTGCAGAAGCGCTTGCGAGCCTGCCGGGTGTTGCGGCAGATACGGCCCAGAGCCTGATCGAGAAGCTGCTGCGTCCTGCTGGCAATGAGAACACAATCTCTCGCGCCCAGGTGCAGGATGCCGTTCAGGCCGGTCTTGCGGCGAGCAGAGGCTAAGGAAGTCACGCGATGTTCCACGATCAGCGTTTTTATGTCGCTATTTCCTTCGTTCTCTTCTTTGTCCTTTTCGGCGGCAAGCTCTGGAAGGCCATAGCAGCCATTCTCGATGCGCGTGCCGATCAGGTGCGGAGCAATCTCGACGAGGCCAGCCGTCTGCGTCGTGAAGCCGAGAAGATGCTTGAGGACGCCACCCGTGAGCGCGAGCAGGCTCTGGCGGAGTCCCGCGCCCTGATCGAGCGTTCGCGCGAAGAGGCAGCTGCAATTGCCGAGACCGCACGTCGCGAGGCAGAGGCTGTTGCTTCCCGTCGCGAGCAGATGGCGCGTGATCGCATCGCTGCTTCGGAACGCGCTGCCATTCGCGAAATGCGCGATCTGGCTGCCGATGCTGCCATCAAGGCGACGCGCAGCCTGCTTGGTCAGCATCTCAGCACGGAGCAGGCTGGTGCCTCAGCCCTGCTGGACTCTGCCATAAGCGATCTGCCGCAGGCTCTCAAGGCTTCGAACGAAGCCGGATCACACAGCCAGAACGCGGCCTGATCATCTGTCCGGGTGGCACTGCTTCCCGGACAAGCCATAGGCGGTTCCTGCCATGAGTGTACGTCTTTCTGTCGTTATTGCCGTTCTCAACGAAGCGGAAAATATCCGCCCCGTCTGCCAGGAACTGGCCGATGTTTTCGAGAACTCCCCTGAAATCGAATTGATCTTTGTCGATGATGGCAGCACCGACGCAACGGTCGAGGCGCTTCTCGCAGAACGTGCGCGCTGTCTGCCTGGTCTGCGCCTGCTGAGCCATGATCGCCGCCTTGGTAAGTCGGCAGCGCTTCGCACCGGCATCGAGGCAGCGAAAGGGCACTGGATCGCGACGCTGGATGGAGACGGGCAGGACGATCCGGCCGTCATCATCGACATGCTCAAGCGGGCTGAAGCCTGCAAGGAAGGCGAACCTCTGGTGGTCGGCGTGCGTCTCAAGCGCAATGACCGTCTGTCGCGCGTCATTGCAACCAGATTTGCCAATGGCCTGCGTCGTCGTCTTCTGAACGATGGATGCCCCGATACCGGCGCCCCCATGAAGCTCTTTGCCCGATCCGCTTTTCTGCGTATCCCGCAATTCGAGGGGGTCCATCGCTTTCTCCCCGCGCTTCTGGGGTGCTATGGGGCGAAGCTGATCTGTGTGGAGACCCGTCATCGCGCAAGGCTTCACGGTCAGTCCAAATATACCAATTTCAATCGCGCGCTCGTCGGCATCCGTGATCTTCTGGGTGTCATGTGGCTGCTCAATCGCACGAAACTGCCGGGCCGCGTAACCGAACGCTGAGGGCTCTCATGACTCTGACCTGGCGCCACTATCTCGGCGTGGCCTTGCTGACCCTGCTCATTTTTCTGCCGGGTCGCATGAGCCTTGTCCCTCTCGACCGTGACGAGCCGCGTTACATGGAAGCCTCGGCGCAGATGCTCGAGAGCGGCAATTACGTCGATGTCCGCTTTCTCGACCAGCCGCGTTATCTCCAGCCGGCTGGCATCTACTGGCTCGAGGCCGGGGCGCAAAAGCTCTTCGGCGGCCCTCATGACCGTCATGTCGCGTGGCCTTATCGCATTCCCAGCCTGATCGCCGCGGTCTCGGCTGTTACTCTTACAGCCTATCTTGGCGCGACGCTGTTTGGCGGCATGACCGGCCTGATCGCAGCTGCCCTGTTGGCGGTATCGACCCTGCTCACCGCTGAAGGGCGCATGGCGACCATCGATACGGTGCTGCTACTTGACATCCTTCTGGTGGAGACGGCCCTGCTGCGGGCCTATATCGACCAGCAGCGCAATCGGAATACGTCGATCGGCATTGCCCTGCTTTACTGGGGGGCAATGGGCTGCGGTCTGATGCTCAAGGGGCCGGTGGTACTCATCCCTGGTCTCGCGACGCCGCTTGCCCTGCGTATCATCGAACGTCAGGCAGTCTGGTTCGGTCGTCTGCGGCCACGCTGGGGCTGGCTGATCACGCTCGCTGTCGTGCTGCCCTGGTGCATTGCCATCGGGGTGGTGAGCCACGGGGCGTTTTTCTCCCACTCGGTTGGCACCAATTTTCTCGGGAAGATCGGCCATGGTCAGCAGGCACATGGGCTGCCACCCGGTTTTCATCTCGTGGTGTTTCTGCTGGCTTTCTGGCCGGGATCGCTTTTTCTCGTTCTTGGCCTGCCAGCCATCTGGGCACGTCATCGCGAGCCCACCGTTCGCTTTCTGCTCTGCTGGATCGTACCGCACTGGCTCGTTTTCGAAGCCATAGCGACCAAGCTGCCGCATTATGTGCTGCCCACCTATCCGGCCATCGCTATATTGGCTGCCGCAACCCTGGCTAAATGGCCGCTGACCCGACCCAAGGCGGCATGGGCGCGCGGGCTCATGGGGCTTTATACGCTGCTCTGGGGCGTGCTGGCGCTGGGCTTCGTCGTGGCAGGGGCCATTCTGCTATGGCAGAGCGAGCACCGCCTCGATTACGGCGCGTTGATTGCGGCATTCGGAGCGTTGCCCCTGGTGCTCTATGCCTTCTGGCTATTGTGGCAGAGGCAGCGTCGGCGTGCGGCCTGGGTCGTGATCGGGGCAGCCGTGGTGGTGCATGCAGGCATCTTCCTGACGGTCATTCCCAATCTCGGGCTGCTGCAGCTCGCCCCGCGCGCGGCGACGCTTTATGACGATTATCGCCCCTGCGAAGACAGCACGCTGGTCTCAGTCTCCTATTCCGAACCGAGCCTCGCATTTCTGGCAGGGTCGAACACGAAGCTGCTGGGCGTGCCTGCAGCCGCAGAGTATCTCGCGGCGAACGCTTCCTGTGCACTGGTTCTTGTCGACCATAAGGATGAAGCGGCCCTGACGGCGCATATGCTGGAAAAGGGATTTTCCCTGACGGAATATGGCCGGGTGACCGGTCTCAACTATTCCAATGGCCACCATCTGGATCTGGGGCTCTTTGCGCCTGTGCGCAAATAAAATACTCGGATGAATAGCTTGAAGACGGGAGGCGAGCCGGAGCGGCTATGCTTCTCTTCTTCAAGTAATCATGGTCCTGATCGTGTCTGTATCAGGCCGTGCGGTCGGCAGCGATGGTGGCAACCAGAAGAGCACCAATAACGGGAATGAAAGAGACCATCGTGAGGGCGCTGAGGGCGCTGATCGGATGGGCGAGAAGATTGGCGATTTCGACGCTGAACATCAGGATTTCCTAAGGTGTTTGGTGTGTGGCGGCGGTAAAAGCGCCTAAACCCTCCCCAAGGCAATCGCTGAAAACGCGCTTCAGCAATGCAGTAAATGCATGGAACGAACGTGTTTTCTATTCAGGATTTATTTGCGCAGCAGTGGGGTAATAAAATTACGCCCACCACGAGGTTGCTCGCTATCTTGTTGCTTTTACCATGGCGACGGGCTTGGGCAGAGCCCCATCTCTTTTCAGCCCATGCCATGCAAGAAACGTATCAGCGAGGAAGGCAGACAGCGCGCCGACCGTGCAGAACAGCGCGCCACCGAAGAGAAAGATGAGCCAGGCGACCGTCTGGCTGTTGTGGAGACTCCCGACGAACAGGGCCAGCGCCGCCCCGCAGGTTGACGCGCCGCCGACGCCACCAAGCATGACTGCGCTGTCGAGAGCGAAGATCCGCCGGCGCAGTCTGCGTTGATGACGTTCGAGCCTTGCCGTCTCATCCGCGTCTTCATTGGCCTCATTCAGGCGATGGGCCACCTCCTCGACATGGTCGGATACGCGGGCAAGGCGCGTATTGAAGAGGGTCAGCAGCGATGCCACGCCCGAAAGCATGAAAACCGGGGTAAGGGCGACCTGAATGACATGGGCCACGCTATCGATCGGTTCGGGGGCCAGCAGGGCGTTGAGGCCGACTGGGTCGAGCGCCATGGGGCAATGGCTCCATATCTGAGTCGGAATGAGTTGGGTGTTTTACAGCTCTGGCAAAACTCTGCAACATCCACGCCCGCCTCTGGCGCCTGTCCGCACCTGTGATAGAACGACGTCGGTTTCTTCAAGAGGAAGTCTCACGCGTGGTTTTCAAGACCTGCCTTCGTTCCAGAGCGCGAGGCTTTTTCCTGTCGGTTCTTCTGGCAGCCGCTCCCGCCGGGGGAGCGCTTTCTGCCGCCCATGCCGAGACGGTCTCTTTCGAGCGACTGACATGGACCGAGATCCAGGCGCGTCTGCAGAGCGGTACCGACACGATCATCGTGCCCGTGGGAGGGACCGAGCAGAGCGGCCCCTATATCGCGGTGGGCAAGCATAATGTGAGGGCACAGAGCCAGGCAGAGCGTATCGCCGAAAGGCTGGGCCATACGCTTGTGGCGCCTGTCATTGCCTATGTCCCTGAAGGCAGTACCACCCCACGCAGCTCTCATATGCGCTTCCCCGGCACGATCTCGATTCCGCCCGCCGTCTTTGAGGGCGTGATCGAGGGCGCCGGGGAGAGCTTCCATGTCCAGGGCTTTCATCGCGTTGTTTTCATCGCCGATCACGGCGGATATTTGTCCTATCTCAAGGCCGCGGTAGAAAAGCTGAACAATAAGTGGCACGGTCAGGGAGAGGCTCTCTATCTGGCGGCGTATTACGACAGTATTGGCGGCGCTTATGCTGATGTCCTGCGTCAGAAAGGCTTCGGCGCAGCGCTCGGCAAACATGCCGATCTGAGTGATACGGCGTTGATGCTGGCGATCGACCCGACGATGGTGCGGCAGGACGCCCTGAAAAAGGCGCCCCTGCCGGGAACTGCCTTGGGTGTTTACGGAGGAGACCCGCGCCCCGCTACGGCGGCGCTGGGGCAGATCGGAACAGAGATTCAGGTTCAGGCAGCGCTCAGTGCCCTTGGCAAGGCCCGCTGAGATCAGTCGTTTTCAAGGAGCATCTATGAAGTTCTCACATCACGCGTTCATCGTATCGCTGTTTGGCGTGTCGCTTGGCGCGGCCCCGGTGACATGGGCGCAGGACGCTGCGCCGAATACTGTTCCGGCGTCCTCTGCGAAACCGGCTGACACGTCAGCTCCTGCAGCCCCGGCCCAACCCGCTGTGCAGACACCGGCTCAGCCCGCAGCTGCAGCCGCGCCGACGGCCCAGACGACGCCCGGCGCCGTGCAGACCATTCCCGGTATGCCGCCCGTGATCGACCCGAAGAACATCTATAGCGAGACGGTCGCCGGCAAGATCTCGCCCGCCATCAAGGACGATCTGGCGCGCGTCTATGTGCCCAATCTGCGCGGCAACAGCGTTTCGGTCATCGATCCGGCGACGTTCAAGGTGGTGGACACGTTCAAGGTCGGCCGTAGCCCGCAGCATGTGGTGCCGAGCTGGGATCTGCGCACGCTCTGGGTTACGAATAATGCCGAAGGCAGCAATGATGGCAGCCTGACGCCCATCGACCCGCGCACGGGCAAGCCCGGCACGGCCATCACGGTGGATGACCCCTACAACATGTATTTCACGCCCGATGGCAAATACGCCATTGTGGTGGCCGAAGCGCATGAACGTCTCGATTTCCGTGATCCGCACACCATGGCGCTGATCGGCTCTGTCGAAGCCCCGCAATGCAAGGGCATCAACCACGCCGATTTCTCCATCGACGGGCGCTATGCGATTTTCACCTGCGAGTTCGGCGGCTATCTGGCCAAGATCGATACCGTCAATCGCAGTCTGATCGGCTATCTGAAGCTGTCCAAGGGCGGTATGCCGCAGGATATCCTGACAGCGCCTGACGGCCATAAATTTTATATTGCCGACATGCATGCCGATGGCGTGTTCGTGGTCGATGGCGACAGCTTCAAGGAAACCGGCTTCATCCCGACCGGTCCCGGCACACATGGTGAATATCCGAGCCGCGACGGCAAGTTCATGTATGTGGCCAATCGTGGCTCGCACAAGATCCACGGCCCGCGTCACAGCCCCGGCAGCATTTCGGTGATCGATTTCGCGACGGACAAGGTGGTCAAGACCTGGCCGATCCCCGGTGGCGGCAGCCCCGACATGGGCAATGTCAGTGCCGATGGCAAGCTGCTCTGGCTCTCGGGCCGTTTCGATGACGTGGCTTATGCCATCAATACCGATACCGGCGAGATGAAGAAGATCCCTGTCGGCGCCGAGCCGCATGGTCTGACCGTCTGGCCGCAGCCGGGTCGCTACAGCATCGGCCATACCGGTATCCTGCGCTAAGCCGGGTCCAGTCAGTAATCAGTCCTCCCGGCCTGCAGGCCGGGGTGGCTGATAGTCAGCAGGCGCATCGCCCCAAAACGCTTCTTTCTACAATGACATGATGGCGCGATCCGGCAGCACGGTGATGTGACTGGACGCTCAAGGACGATGCGCTCCTGCTGAACGTTAACAGGAAAACGTTCATTCTCAGGAGCCCGATCCCATGCTGATTTCCGCCCCAACGGATTTTCGCAAGGCCGCTCGCCGCAAGCTGCCGCCTTTCCTTTTCCATTACATCGATGGCGGGGCCTATGCGGAATATACGATGCGCCGCAATCGGGCCGATCTGTCGCATGTTGCGCTGAGGCAGCGCGTCCTGCGCAATGTGTCGGGTCTCGATACCTCGACCACGCTTCTGGGGCAGAAGCTGAGCCTTCCTGCGGCTCTCGCACCTGTGGGCCTGACCGGCATGTATGCACGGCGTGGCGAAGTGCAGGCAGCCCGTGCGGCAGCCCGCAAGGGCATTCCCTTTACCCTTTCCACTGTCTCGGTCTGCCCGATCGAGGAGGTGCAGAGTCAGAGCCCGGCACCCATCTGGTTTCAGCTTTATGTGCTGAAAGACCGGGGCTTCATGCGCAACGTGCTTGAGCGGGCGCGTGATGCCGGGGTGACGACGCTCGTCTTCACGGTGGACATGCCGACGCCGGGCGCGCGCTATCGCGACGTTCATTCCGGTATGTCAGGCCCCTATGCTGCCGCACGGCGCATTGCCCAGGCGGTGCTGCATCCCGAATGGGCCTGGGATGTGGGGCTGAACGGCAAGCCGCATGATCTGGGCAATATCTCGACCTATCGCGGTCATCCGACAGGTCTTGAGGATTATATCGGCTGGCTGGCCCAGAATTTCGATCCGTCGATCAGCTGGAAGGATCTGGAATGGATTCGCACCTTCTGGAAAGGTCCGATGATCATCAAGGGCATTCTCGACCCTGAAGACGCCCGTGATGCGCAGCGCTTTGGCGCCGATGGCATCGTGGTGTCCAATCATGGTGGCAGACAGCTCGATGGTGTGCTGTCGAGCTGTCGCGCTCTGCCGCCAATCGCAGACGCCGTGAAGGGGGAGATGGCCATTCTGGCCGATTCCGGTGTGCGTTCCGGTCTGGATATCGCCCGCATGGTGGCGCTTGGCGCCGATGCCGTGCTTCTGGGGCGGGCATATATCTACGCGCTGGCTGCAGGCGGGCAGAGCGGGGTCGAGAAGTTGCTCGATCTGATGGAGCGGGAATTGCGCGTGGCCATGACCCTGACCGGGGCGCGGTCGATTGCCGAGATCACATCGGACAGTCTCGTCAGGGCCATGGGCTGATCTGCCTTCACGCCCCGGTCTCACATGAGCGCCGGGGCGCGAAGAGGGGCACCGGGGAGACGCTTCTCAGAGCGGTATCTGGAACTGGACCCAGTAACGGTCGCCGCGCGTGCTGTTCTGTACGCCCATCTCGTGCTGCCATTTGAGAGCAACCGCGTAGGGTGGTTTGAAAAACCAGATGAGTTGCGGGCCAAGTCCATATTTGGCCAGTCGGTTGCCATCGCCGACACGCCGCCCGTTCTGCACGTCATTGGTAAATTGCGACGTTACAAAGCCGTTCAGTCCGAGGCGGAGCTGGGGCAGGGCGGGGGTGAGCATGTAATTTGCCCCGAAATCGATATTGATCACATTGCCTGATTTGTAATCGGTGGCCCCGTTTTGGGCGTTTATCTGCAATTCGCCTTCCGCTGAGACATCGAAGCGCTTTGTAGGCATCCAGGTCAAAGCGGCCTCCTGATTGAAGCCGAAGACATGGGTTGATTCACTGACGACATCGGTCTTACTGAAGGAGCCGATGGGCAGAAATGCCCCCTCACCGAGATAGATATGCATTTTGGGCGTGTGCCATGACAGATAGAGCGGCGCGAGATAGAGCCAGTTGGCGCCGAAAGCCGTGCCGCCCTGTCCCCCGGCGCGCAGTGTCAGGCTGTTGATCGCCAGAATGGCACTGCTCGAGATCGTGGCGCCCAGAAACTCGCCGTGCCAGCTATGGAAAAGCCGAGCAGCATTGGCGATGGCGGTTGCCCTGAAGCCCGGCACAGCAGACTTCCGGCTTGTGCTCGAATAGGCGCCGTTCGGATTGACCACAAAGTAATCCTGCCACAGCGTCTGGCCGGGCGCTGGTGTCAGGGCTGGATAGATTGTCTGCACGCCCGAGGCCCAGTTGGTCTGGCCGCCTTCTGTTGCGGCGGCTTGCGTCACGATGCCCGGACAGAAGGTGCCAATGGAGAGCACCCCTGTGGCAAGCATCCCGATGGAGAATGTCCTTCGGGAAAGCGCCTTGAGGCAGTGCGTGAGGGACACGCCGGTTTTCAGGATCTGTTTCATCTCACCCCCGCTTGAAATCGAGCGGGAATGTCAGCATGCAGGGCGCAGGCAACTCTTGTCTGCAGGAGAGCTTTCTTTTGTCCGAAGGCTTCGGATTGTTCCAAAGCGGAACAATAACGATACCGCAACATTTTGCGCCGTGCTAACCGGTGGGTTACGCGGTCGGATGACAGCATTGACGGAGGCAGAATGACATGCCGCTGGTATTGCAGAGCTATGATATTGCCGGTCTGCCGCCTCGGGCAGGGGTCGAGTTCTGGCACGATATCGTCTGCCGGTCTTTTGTGCCGCTCGAGTGCAAGCCGGAGCAGGCCGGGTTTCAGGGGGCCGTCACCCGTCTGGCGCTCGACAACTGCAGTGTCTCGACCGTGCGTTCCAGCGCACAGTCGGTATCGCGCACGCGCCGCCTGATCAGCGCGTCAGAGGAGACCTATTATCTGCTGAGCCTCGGCGTCAGTGGCAGGGGGCAGGTATTGCAGGATGGCCGTGAGGCCATCGTCCTGCCGGGCACATTTGCGCTCTATCATACGAACCGCCCCTATACGCTGCGTTTTGACCGGGATTTCGAGCAGATCGTCTTCATGCTTCCGACCGATGCCCTGAATGCGCGCTTCGGTCATGCCGAGTATCTCACCGCGACCCTTATCGACGATTCCAACCCGCTGGCAGATCTGACCCGTCATTTCCTGACGGGGTTGATGGCCACGACGCGGCCCATGCCCGACATGCTCGTGTCCAGGCTCACCGCCCAGGCCGCCGAACTGGTGGCGACCATGCTGATCGCCTCGGGCAATCGCTCAGGGGCGCCCACATCGCATCGCATGGCCATGGGGCTGCAGATACGCAATGCCATCGAGATGCGCCTGCGCGACCCTGATCTCGGGCGCAGGATGCTCGCTGAACAATTTCGTATTTCCACGCGCTATCTCGATGATCTCTTTGCTGATGAGGGTATGGGGGTGGCGGAATATATCATGAAGCGTCGCCTCGAATGGGCGCGGGATGCACTCTCTGACCCGAGCCGTGACCGTTACCAGATTGGCGAGATCGCGCGCATGAGCGGTTTTGTCAGTCAGGCCCATTTCAGTCGGGTCTTTTCTGCGGCCCATGGCTGTGCGCCGCGTGACTATCGCAACAACCGCCAGAACAGGCTCGCCTTGCTCGTCTGAAGGCTCTGCTAGGGCGAAAAGAGGCAGGCATGTTTTGCTTCCCTCCCAGACAAGACAGAAATTCGTTCCGACCTAAGATCGATTTTGTTCCGGGCATTTCCCGCCCGATCAGACATCAACGGACGGAGCAGGCAAGTGAGTCTCAAGCACCCCCGATACAAGGTCGCTGTCGTGCAGGCAGCCCCGGTCTTTCTTGATCTCGATGCCACCATCGACAAGACGATCGCCCTTATCAAGGAGGCCGCCGCCTCCGGCGCCGCGCTGATCGCTTTTCCCGAAACCTTCATTCCCGGCTATCCGTGGCATATCTGGCTCGACAGCCCGGCCTGGTCTATCGGCAAGGGTTTCACCAGCCGCTATTTCGACAATTCGCTTGCCTATGACAGTCCCGAGGCCGACCGCCTGCGCAAGGCCGTCAGAGAGGCAGGCATCACGGCTGTGCTGGGGCTGTCGGAACGTTTTGAAGGCTCGCTCTATATCGCCCAGTGGATTCTCGGCCCCGATGGCGAGACCATTGCTACCCGTCGCAAGCTGCGCGTGACCCATGTCGAACGCACTGTCTATGGCGAGGGGGATGGCAGCGATCTGGCGGTGCATGATGTGCCGGGCCTCGGTCGTGTCGGCGCGCTCTGTTGCTGGGAGCATATCCAGCCGCTGACGAAATACGCGATGTATGCCCAGAACGAGCAGGTACATGTCGGCGCCTGGCCCAGCTTCTCGCTGTACGAACCTTTCGCCTATGCGCTGAGCGCCGAGGTCAATACGGCAGCGTCACGGGTGTATGCGGTCGAAGGCGGGTGCTTCGTGCTGGCGCCATGCGCCATCGTTTCCGAAGCCATGCTCGACGAGCTTTGCGACACGCCGAACAAGCGTGAGCTGCTGCGTGCAGGTGGCGCTGCGGCGCGCATTTTCGGCCCGGATGGGCGCGAACTGGCGACACCGCTCGCCGCGGATGAAGAGGGGCTGCTCTACGCCGAGATCGATCTTGCGGCCATTCCGATCGCCAAGGCTTCGGCCGATCCGGTCGGACATTATTCGCGCCCCGATGTCACCCGTCTTCTGTTCAATCCGACAAGGGCGCGGCGCGTGGAATATGTGCGACCGGCCGAGCCTGAGCCGGTGGAAAGCGCCTCCTTTTCCTTCCCGCTCTCTGGCGAGGTCTGATCCCATGGAAAGCGCCATTGCTCCTCATCTCCGCTGCCCGCGGAGCCGGGAACGGCGAAGCGCCGATGACTTTCAGCCGCCGTTTCCTGCCTGGACTGCACGCGGCAATACAGGGTCTTCCCAGCTCGTCATGGGATATTTCGGGGTGCAATGGCGTGGGGATGCGGAAGGGGAAAAGGCAAAGGCGCTTTTGTCTGAACTCGTCAGGCAACTCGGCACGGGTGTAGCGGCCCAGAATGTCGAGCGCGCCGAGTTTATCGATGGGGCTGGCTGGGACAATGAGGTGGCCATCGGCTACTGGCCGGATGAGGCCGCCTATCAGAGCTGGTGGCAGCAGCATCAGGCCTGGTGGGCCGATCCGGCACGGGAGAATGAGGGTGTCGGACTATATCGCGAGCTCTTCCTGCCACGAACGACCCATCTCGAAACGCTGTTCAGTGCCTCTGACCGGCTGGAAGGCGTCGGCATCATGCTGGGAGAGAGAAGTGCTGAGCCGATACAGGAACATGGTTACTGGGGTGGGATGCGCGATCGTCTGCCCGCCAGTCAGACAGAGGCGCTTGCCTCGTCAGGTGCGCGAAAGATCGTGTCGGAAACACCCCGACGGCGGTTTGTGAGCAGTCATGAAGGGGTGGCCCTGATCCGGTCGGGTCAGGACTGGTCCGATGTCACAGGGGAGGAACTGGCTCTTTATCGGGACCGCATCGAACCGACGCTGCGTGCCGGCATGGATTTCCTGCGGGATGAGGGGCTGGCGATTGGCTGTCACTTCAATCGCTACATGCAGGTCAGCACTGCCAATGGTGGCAAGCCCTGTCGCAGCTTTGGCATGAGCGCCTGGCGCGATCTGGCCGCCATGGAGAACTGGGCCGAGCATCATCCGACCCACAAGGCCATTTTCGGCGATTTTCTTCAGGTGGTGCAGGCCTTGCAGGGGCGGCTCGATCTGCGCCTTTTTCATGAGGTCGCCGTGTTGCAGGCCGACGCCCAGATCCTCGAGTATATCGGTTGTCATGATCAGACCGGCATGCTGAACGGCGCGGTCTGACCAGAGGGACGAGAAGGGGAGCCGCGTGCTCCCTCGCGTTATTTCAGGCGGAAACCGAGTGCCCTGAGCGAGGCGAGCATGGTGTCGCGCCCATGCAGCCCTGCCTTGGTGGCAATGCGTCTGACCATGGTCTCTGACCAGCGTCGGGGCGGCAGTCCCTGCTCTTTCTGGAACGCGTCATCGAGCGCGTCATAAGTGGCAATGCATTCAGCCTCTGTACTCGCATCATAATGCTCGCGATGCAGCACGGCCTGCTGCGGCAGGCGAGGCTTGATGCTGGCTGGCTTTTCCGGGTCAGGATAACCGACGCAGAGCCCGAACAGGCCGACACAGCCTTCAGGCAAGGTCAGCTTCTCGGCAATCTCCTGAGGATGATTACGCAGGCCACCAATATAGACAGTGCCAAGCCCCGCAGCTTCAAGCGCGCTGACAGCATTCTGGGCCGCGAGGGCGGTGTCGATCGTGGCGATCAGGAAGGATTCTGCATAGTCGAGCGCTTCATGGGTTTCGCCAGCGCGCGTTGCCAGTCGCTGCAGACGCGAGAGATCGGCAACCCAGACGAGAAAGACCGGTGCTGTCGCGATATGCTCCTGATTGCCGCAAAGTGCGGCAAAACGCGCACGGCGCACCGGGTCTTCGACGGCAATGACACTCCAGCATTGCAGATTGCTCGAGCTTGCGGCCGACTGGGCGGCTGCGATGGCGGCCTCGATCGTGCCTTCGGGAAGCGTATCGGGCAGATAGGCCCTTACCGAGCGATGGGCGAGAAGGGCGTTGAAAACGGCGCTCTGGCTGACCGGGTTGGAGGTCAGCGCTTCGGCCAGAGCCTCAGGCAGGGGCGTGCGATAGCGTTGCTGCCAGAGGGAAGAGAGGCGATCTGTCATGGCTGGGCTCCGCATGAGGGGGCCTGCCAAAAACCGGGCGGTGCAGTCCTTGCCATTGGGCTGGACTGTCAACCGCCCTGTGGGGCGCAGGCCTCAGGCCGGGTAGGTTAGAAGCGAATGCAGTGGCACGTCCAGCTTGTCGCGGCCACCGAGACCGTCGAGTTCGACCAGCACCGATGTGCCCACGACTTCGGCGCCGACATTCTGCAGCAGCTTGATCGAGGCGGCGAGTGTGCCGCCCGTTGCCAGCAGATCATCGAGCACAACCACGCGCTGGCCGGGCTTGATGGCATCGGCCTGGATATGCAGCTCGTCATGGCCATATTCGAGGCCGTATTTCAGCGAGATGGTCTTGCCAGGCAGCTTGCCGGGCTTGCGCAGCATGATGAAGCCGCAGCCGAGGCGCATCGCGACGGGAGCTGCCGTCAGGAAGCCGCGGCTCTCGATTCCGGCCAGCAGATCGGGCTGCCAGGGCGCAATGGCGCGGGCGAGGCGTGCGGTGGCAATCTGCCAGGCATCGGCGTTACGGATCAGGGTCGAGATGTCATAGAACAGGATGCCGGGCTTGGGGAAATCCGGGATCTCGCGAATGTATTTCTTGAGATCGAGCTCGGGCTGGTCACCATGCGGAGTGTTCTGGGTCATGTTCCTGCTTCTCTTCCCTGCGGCACAACATCGTCAAAAGGCGCGGCATCTAGCCGCGTCATGCCTCAAATGTAAATGTCAGGCGCTCTTATAATGTCAGCGCGCCGATTCACGCGCTTTTTCGACAGCCTCGATCAGCGCAGCACGGCGAAACGGCTTGGGCAGAATCACGGCACCCGGCACCAGATCGTCGCGCGACGAGGCGTCTTCGAAATCGCCCGAGATCAGAATGACCGGCAGACCGGGCTGGGTCTCGCGCAGTTTGCACGCAAGGGCATCGCCATTGAGCGCACCCGGCAGATTGAGATCGGAAATGATCAGGGACGGGGCGCGGGCTGCTGCAAGAGAAAGCGCCTCGTCAGCCGAGATGGCCCGGTCGATCGTCTGTCCGGCAGAGGAAAGGATCGCCTCGACAATAAGGGCGATTGAATCGTCATCCTCTACCAGCAGGACAGGCGAATCGGTCATAAATGTCTCTCCGGAAAGGCTGATCACTCAGCCGAAACTACAGGGTGATGGGCATGCGGGCGCATTACGGCAAATACGCCCATCATGAGGGCCGCAAACAGCATGAGTGCTGCCATAGGCATGGGGGTATCAGCCGGAAGAACACCGATTGCCGTGCTCGCAAGAGATCCTAGTGCATATTGCATGGTTCCCGCGAATGCAGACGCGCTTCCTGCATATTGCGACTGATTGCTCAGCGCACCGACCATGGCATTGGGACCGATAATGCCGGTCATGCCAAGAGTAATCATCATGCATCCGACGATCGGGAGCAGCATGACCGGGCGGATATGATGCGTCGGGCCGGGATATTGTTCGGCCACCATCACGACGACCAGAAGAGCGACGGCGCCCAGCACCGAAAACGCGATCCCCCAGCCGAGCATGGCAGACGAGCTGACGCGCCCGACAAGTGCGCCATTGATCTGCGACGAGCCGATCATGCACACGGCGAACAGACCGAACAGCATGCCGTAATGGGCTGGTGTGAAACCGAAGATGTGCTCGAAAACCGTTGGCGCCGCGGTCAGATAGGTGAACGAGAGAAAGCCGCAGAAACCCCAGACCAGGGCGTTGGTGATGAAGCTTCGCTCACGGGCGATGAAGAGATAGCGATGCAGCAGCGAAAGCGGGCGCAGCTCGCGACGGCTCTCGCGTGGCAGGGTCTCGGGAAAGGCGCGCAGCAGCAGAAGCACGCAAAGTGCGCCATACACCGCTGACACCCAGAAGATCGCCCGCCAACTGATATAGTCGAGGGCTATCCCGCCCAGCATGGGGGCGAGAATGGGCACGATCCCCTGGATAAGGATCAGTTTCGACATCAGCTTCGCGGCGTCATTTCCTG
This sequence comes from Asaia spathodeae NBRC 105894, assembly GCF_025994195.1. Classification (NCBI taxonomy): domain Bacteria; kingdom Pseudomonadati; phylum Pseudomonadota; class Alphaproteobacteria; order Acetobacterales; family Acetobacteraceae; genus Asaia; species Asaia spathodeae. The sequence continues at coordinate 66,516 of NZ_BAPY01000010.1, forward strand.
TCGAGAGATCACGTACGCAGGCACTCGGGATGACGATGCTGGCCGAAGCGGCGACGGCTGCGATCAGTCTGAACAGGCACATCTCGGTCATGGTCGTCGCCATGGCGCAACCGACACTGCCCAATGTGTAGATACTCATCCCGACAAGCATGGGAATGCGTCGCCCGAAACGGTCGGCCAGCGGTCCCATGGTGATCTGTCCGATCGCCAGCCCGACCATCCAGGCTGACAGCGTCATGCCCGCGCTGCCTGCTGGAGAATGCAGCGATTTCTCGAGCGCCGGGAAGGCTGGCAGATAGATATCTGTCGAGACCGGGCCAACCGCAGTCAGAAACCCCAGAAGGAGGGGAAGCCAGCCTGGCATGGCGACAGGCACTGCGTCGGTCTGACGCCCGGTGGCTGAATTGTCAGAAAAAGAGATCCCGTCGGGAGAGGCCATGAGGCGCTCCTGCTGGATGAAGGGCTGCGAAAAAATAGACGAAGGCCCCATATCGGTCGGGGCGCGCGCTCTTCAAGCGCATCAGGAACAAGGCAGTTTTCAGGCCAGTCTCTGGCAATGAGGTGTCAGATATCGCAGAGCGGGCGTTTTTCAATCTCTTTTTTGTTATCGCCCCGACTTTTAATCTGTCCGTCCCGAAGAGCGCTACCGTATCATTCTTCTTCCCCGGTCACGTTGCGCTCTGCCAGAGCCGCCAGTTCGCCCCCCTCACGCCGGGCTCTGGCGAGAAGCACCCAGGCGAGAAGGGACGACCCGGCGAAAAGCAGGATCCCCAATCCGATCTGAACGCCCTGCCCAAGCTGAGCCCCGGCGCCGATCAGCACGAAGACAAGATTCTGGGGAATGGCGCCGATGAAACTCGCCCAGGCAAAGGCGCCAAGCGGCACGCCATATAGTCCGGCCGCCGCCGTGACCATCAGGGCCGAACCGACCGGCATGAGCCGTAGTGTCAGCACGGCCTGAAAAGGCGCTTTTTCCAGAACATGGCCTACCAGACGCAATCTGCCCTTGAAGCGCTCCTGCCAGCGCTGGCGCTGTGCGGGGCTGGCCAGTCGGCGCATCCACAGAAATCCGAGCACCGTACCGCCCAGCGTCGTGGCCGAGGCCAGGCCAAATCCAGACAGTGTTCCGAACATCAGTCCGGCCGCGAGGCAGAGCGCCTGACGGGGCAGACCGAACAGGCTGTAGGGAATGCCGATGGCAAGGAAGATCAGCGGGGCGAGGGGCTGGTTTTTCCAGCTTTCAATGGTGCCCAGCAGGGCGCGGGTTACAGGAAAGGCACGCACGAGCAGAAGCAGCCCGATGATGATCAGGATCGTCAGTGCCGGCTTCCATAGGCCCTTGGGCAAGGAACGTCTTGTCGGGGGAGGAGGCGTCAGGGGAAGGGCTCCAATCTGTGCACAGACCGCGCTCAGAGCATCATTCGGCAAAGTATCGTCTGAACTTGTGGCAGAAGCATGTCAGCCAACAGGGCCGCAGCCATCCTGATCCATTCGACCAGTCTGAATTCCCAAGCCTCTAGCAGCCGTCATCTGCTTTAGGAAGCGTCAGATGATGCAGATGGGTAACAGTGGGTGACGATTCAGTCACTTCAGCTTAATTGTCACAGAGGTTTCGTTGCTGTCTCTTAACGTAACTGGTAGCCGGGAAGTAGGTTTCTGTTTGATATCGTAACGAATGCGATGAGATCGAATAGTGCCACCTGTTTTGTCCAGTGCCGAGGGAAACGCCACTCTATGTCGTCCAGTTTCACGCATCGCTGTCTTAAGATGCTGCTTGCAGGCACCGCCCTTGCTGGCAGCGTTCAGGTATCGACCGCCGCGCCGACACGCCACAAGCATCATGCGTCCACACATCGGACGGCATCGCCTGCCACTACGCCGGTCGCCGCTACCGCTGCCCCCGTCGCAATGACGGCGCCGCGCCCGACGCCTGCCCCTGTCATGGCGCGCTCGCAGCCTGAAGAAATTGCCGTGACTGGCCGTAGCAGCCGTACCCGCCAGCCGGGTGGTGGCCTGATGCGCGTCGAGACGGCTCCCAAGGCTGTCCAGACCATCACGCATGACTTCATTGCCAAGCTGGCACCGAGTGTGAACCTGCAGCAGGTCATCGCCATGCTGCCTTCTGCCAACGTTACACAGGCCGATCCTTTCGGTCTCTACACGGGTCAGACGAATATCCGTGGCTTTGACGGCACTGAAGTGGGCTGGCTGCTCGATGGCGCGCCGCTCAACGATATCGGTGGCGGTCAGTTCTACGCCAACGAAGTGCTGGAATCCGAAAACCTCGACAACGTTTCGGTGCAGCCGGGTTCGGTCAATATCGATACGCCGGTCACCAGCGCTTCGGCTGGCATGACCTCGATGACCATGAGCAACCCGTCGCATCATGCCGGTGGCATCATGGACGTGTCCTTCGGTTCATTCGACACGTTCCGCCAGTTCATTCGTCTGAATTCGGGCGATATCGGCAATAGCGGCGTGCGCGCCATGTTTGCTTTCAGCCATACCAAGGGTAACACCTGGCGTGGCCCGGGTCAGGCTGAGAAGTACCACTACGATTTCAAGCTGGTGAAGGATTTCCGCAATGGAAGCCACACCGGTCTGACAGTGGCCTATAACGATCAGACGAATGATTTCTATCTGGCTCCGAATCTCAGCCAGTGGCGCACAACGGGCTACTCGACCAATTACGCAACCGATTATGTAGGTCCGACCGCTGCCGGAGCAAATTACTACAAGCTGCACGTCAACCCGTTCGAAAACGTGGTGGCGGTTCTGCCGACGCATCTTGTCATCACGCCCAAGCTGACGCTCGAAGATTCACTCTATTTCTGGCATGGCATCGGCAACGGAACCGGCGCATCGGTTATCAATGCTTCGACCTATATGGGCAATCAGGCAGTCAAGCTTGACCTGGGCGGCGCCAAGAGCGTTCTGGCTCTTGCTCCGTCAAACCAGGAGCAGTTTCGTACCGGCAACACGATCGCGCTGCACTACAAGCCGGACAATCATCACGATCTGACGCTTGGCTGGTGGTATGAATATGCCAATCTCTACCAGTATTCGCCCTATGGCATTGTTAATCAGGCAACGGGTGAGGCGAACAATATCTGGGGGACGACCAACACCATCCAGACGACCTCGGGCCAGCCGTTCCGTGCGCGTGACTTCCTGTCACTCACGCAGGTCAATACGATCTTCATCGGCGATACGATGAAGTATTTCAATGATCGTCTGAATATTCTGGTTGGCTTCAAGGAAGCCATGGTGACGCGCCGGATGTATAACTACACGCCCGGCACGCAGTATAACCGCAATCTGCACACACCCGAGCCGCTGCCGCAGATCGGTATTTTGTGGAATTTCAACAAGCATCATCAGATCTATGTGTCGGGTAGCACCAACTTCAAGGCGCCATCCAATACGTCTCTGGTGGACTATTATGGCACATCCGGTGTGCAGACCCAGAAGGGTGGTGCGTCCAAGCCTGAATATACAATTCAGGAAGAGCTGGGCTATCGCTATAACGGCGAGCTGATCGTGGGCTCGATCTCGTTCTTCAACTACAACCTGACGAACCGCCAGCAGACCCTCAATTATTATGACGGGAACGCAGGCGCGAGCTACAGCCAGACGGTCAACGCAGGTGGCCAGACCACACGTGGTGTCGATATCCAGCTTTCAACACGCGCCTGGCATCACCTGCGCCCTTATGCGACGTTCGAATATCTGCACTCGACCATCGACAACAATATCCGTGTCGGTACGGATCTGCTGCCGACAGCGGGCAAGATTGCCGTTCGTGCGCCTTCCAAGCAGGCCAAGCTCGGGCTTGACTACGATCTGGGCGGGTTCTGGATTTCGGGTCAGGTCATGTATGTCGGCAAGCAATATGCCAGCTTCATGAATGACAGCTCGATCCCGCAATATGTCACCAATCAGGTCGGCATCGGTTACCGCTTCAAGAATGTTGGCTTCATGAAGTCGCCGCAGATCCAGCTGAACATGACGAACCTGACCGGCGCCAAGTTCCGCAGCGGTGTCTATGGCTTCACCACAAACCTGAAGGCAACCAAGGGCGTGAATGGCACCATGATCGCGGCGGGCAACCAGCCGACCTACTACCTCAACCCGCCCTTCTCGGCGATGGTCACCCTTTCCACCGGGTTCTGATCATTCTGCAAGGGCCGCAACCGTCCAGCCAAAATGGCTGGCGGTCGGTTCGGGGGTGATCTCGCATTGCAGGCCTCTGCGGCCTGCATTCACGAAGATCGTTTCCTGCTCAAGCGCGTGTCGGTCCAGAAGGATCGGCACGCGTTTTTTTTGTCCAAATGGGCTGATACCGCCCGTCTTGTAGGCTGTGAGGCGTTCGGCATCGGGCGGCGCCATCATGGCGGCCGATTTGCCACCAAGGGCGGCGGCGACGGCCTTGAGATGCAGCTTGTGATCAGACCTGATGATCGCGCAGGCGGGCTTGTCCTTGTCCACCCAGACCATCAGCGTCTTGAAAACACGCTCCGGCGAGACACCGAGCGACTCTGCTGCCTGTAATCCCTTGCGGCTTGCCTCAGGGTCATACTCGTGAGTGTGCAGGGTATAGGCGATTCCCTCTTTCTCCAGCAGAATGAGGGCGGGGGTCTGGCCAGAGGCGGGCTTCATCGGTGCTTCTCCTGATGGGTCTTTTCAGGGCTCCATCAGAAAACCGGCCTGCGCCTCTGTCAAATCGGGCTCAGCCCTGTTCGACTTCGACGGGCTGGGGCAGGGGCCTGCGGCGCAGGAAGGCAAGCACATTGCCAAGAAGGATCAGCACCAGTCCGGCCAGCATGGGCGCCGACCAGTGCACCTGCTCAAAAAAGGCAGACATGCCGAGCGCGATGACGGGAGAAAGAATGGTGGCATAGGCCGCCCGATCTGCGCCGATCCGTCGCACCAGTTCAAGATAGAACAGAAATCCGGCTACCGAACCGAACACTGCCAGATAGAGCAGCCCGCCAACCCAGCTGACCGTCAGCGGAAAGCTGTAGTTGTGGCCCAGAAGCGGGATGATGATGGCCAGAAGCGTTGCGCCGCAGACCATGCCCCAGAACACGGTATTGGTCAGGCTGAGCGCAAATCCGGCCAGATGCCGCGAGAGCATGTTGCCGCAGGAGAAAAGGAATGTGCCAAGCAGCGCAAATCCCATCCCTGCCAGCATGAGATGCCAGTTTTCATGCGCCATATCGCCTGCCAGAAGCAGGGCCACGCCACAGACACCAAGAATGCCGCCCGCCAGCACGCGCAGATCGGGCTTCTTGCGAAAAAACAGCCAGAGATTGAGCGTATTGAGCAGGGTCGCCATGCTGAACACTACCGATACGGTGCCGCTCGGCAGATAGAGCTCCGAACTGTAGATTCCCAGAAAATTGCACGAGAAGAGACAGCAGCCCAGACCGGCGATCCATGGCCATGCCGCCCTGGGCGGCGTGCGCAGCTTGCGGGTGACAGCAAGCCCGCTGCCTATCAGCGCTGCGGAAAGGACGAAGCGCCAGAAAATGGCCACATCGGCTGTCGTGCCGCCAATCTGCAGATGAATGGCAAACCAGGTCAGCCCCCACAGAACGACAACAGCAAAAAACAGGAAGGGAGCCATCAGCGCGCTTTCTCAGATAAGAGGTCGGGGGCAACCCACCCTATGGGATAGAAGCGACAGGAAAAAGACCGCTGCGGTGCAGAAAGCATCGACTTCATGCGACTTTCTGCGGAATGAGGCGTTCAAGCACCTCCCCTGCCTGAGGCAGACCCACAAGGGAGAGCCTTTCGGAGGCAGACTCCCGAGAGGCAGGACCCAGCGAGAAGGAACAGCGTCATGAGTTCATTCACGGATAAGGTCAGCGGCACCGTCAAGCAGGTGGTCGGCTCGATCAAGGAAGAAACAGGCAAGCTGACTCATAACGAGAAGCTGGAGGCTGAAGGCGCTGCCCAGAATCTCGAAGGCAAGGCCGAGAAGACGAAGGGCGATGTGAAGAGCGCCGTCAATGACGGCATCGACAGCGTCAAGGACGGCTTCAACAAGCTCTGATCCGTTTCCCAATAGCCGCTTCGCATGATCATGCGAGGCGGCTATTGCTTTTCTGGCGTCAGATCAAAACGACCAGCGCAGAAAGCGCGAGCAGCGCCGCCATGATGCGGTTGACCAGCATCAGACGCTGAGGGTTGAGAGCCGAGCGATACAGGCACATGCCAAGAGCCGCCCAGCCAAGTTGGGATAGCAAGTCGATTGCCAGTTTGAGACCTGTTATCGCAATGGAGCCCAATGGACAGTGTGGGCCCTCAGGCAGATAGACGGTGCCCGTGGTCAACGCCATCATCCAGGCTTTCGGGCTCGACCAGCAGAGCAGCAACGCTGTGCGCCAACGCGGCAGGTCATTGGCGTTCATGGCATCGGGAAGCGTTCGTGCGATCGTCCAGGCCAGATAAAGCATCCAGCCACTCCCCAGTATACCCAGAATCCGTGCCAGGCCGGGATTGCGATGCAGAACTGCACCACCGCCCATGGTCGCCAGTATCAGCATCAATCCGAAAGCCACGGTGATGGCCAGAATGCAGGGGAGGGTACGCTTCAGCCCCGAGCGTGCGGCCACATTCATGATCAGCAGATTATTCGGCCCCGGGCTTGCTGAACTCGTCAGGGCAAAGATCAGAAATGAGACGAGGGCCGGAGAAGAAAGCCCAAAGCAAGGTATGGCAGGGGAAAGCGCTTGCATCGAAGGGGAACCTCTTGCAGGCCACCCGGCGAGACCAGAAAACCCCGCCGTTGCGGCGGGGATGAAAACAGGGCCTGGCAGAAACTCTACCCGCGCACTGATCCGTCCCTGCCTATGCAGGTAAGGGATACGACGACGAGGTTGCGATGCTGGGCCATGGAAAAGCGAGCTTATGCGCCCGGGGGACAGACGCAAGAGGCCCCTCGTTCCCTGTTTTGTGAGTTTTTTTGGAATTAATTTGGGTTTGTTGGG